>JAYUFI010000905.1:0-9544 GCA_043738805.1 Planctomycetaceae bacterium
TTGACTCGCTGCATCCAAACACCAGACGGACCCAAATCTTCCCAGCAAGTTGGCTCGCTGGTCCCTTCCACTGAGGCCGTCGATGACGAGCCGGTTGCCAAGTGTCCCCACACGACTCCGTTGCCAGCATGAGCCTTCACGCTGATTCCCAGGTCGGTTGCGTGCTTCAAAAACTCCATCGTTCGCGATGGCAGCCAGTTGGCTTTGAATGTTCGTAAAGACGTCGCGATTGGGAAGTCGGTCAGCGCGGTCCACAACGGATCGGCGGCCAGGCCAGCGAGTGTTTCCACGGAGCGCGGCTCAAACGGGCGACATTCGGTGATCAGCGTTTCTGCTTGCCACTGAGTTTCCCGCCCTGTCCCTTCAAAGCCGATACATAGAACCGACGAACTCGCGGCAGCAGCTTGTGGGCGAACGGCTCGCGCGGCGGTCGGGTTCAAGACTTCGATCGCCACTGGCCGCGTCGCTCCGTTCAAGACGCGAGCAATCGCCGCGTCGATCTGCTTTAACGAATCAAACGCCATCCACACGAGTGCTGACGTCTCCAAGCACGGACGCAGTTTCAAGGTCACTTGCGTGATGATCGCTAACGTCCCGTGCGAGCCGACCAGCAACTTGCAGAGGTCGTAGCCCGCGACGTTCTTGACGACTCGCCCACCCGCTTTGAATTGTCGGCCAGAAGCATCGACTGCCGAAATGCCGATCACATAGTCGCGCATCGTGCCGCATCCGAAGCGTCTTGGCCCGGACCAGTTCGAGGCGATCACGCCGCCGAGCGTCGCTTGATCGGCTTGGGGGATGTCGATCGGCAGCCGCTGATTCTCGGACTTGAGGATCTTCGCGAGATCGGCCATCCGAATTCCCGCCTCAACCGTGATCGTCATGTCCCGCGCGGGGAAGTCGATCACGCGATTGAGCTGATCGAGCCGCACTTCGATCGCGTTTTCGGCAGCGCACTTCGGAGAGGTTGTTCCGCCGCTGATCGGAATCAACGGACGCCGCTCGCTGGTGGCGTTTGTCGCGACGAACGCCGTCAATTCCTGCTGCGTCTGTGGATGAAAGTAGGAGTCAGAGTTTGGCATGATCAAACTCCTACTCCTACTCCTACTCCTACTCTTACTCGGATCAATTCGAGTAGGAGTAGGAGTAGGAGTAGGAGTAGGACCAAAGAGAGGGAGTAGGAGTGCTTCGGAAATTACATAGCCGCTCGGCGACCGGGATGACTCTTATGCGGGTGCGATTCAGTGCCGCAGCCGCCGGCGGTGGGGAGCATCTTGCCGGGGCTGCATCGGTTGTCGGGATTGAAGACGTCGCGGAGTTGCTTCATCACGGCGAGGTCTTCCGGAGCAAACAGCTTGTCCATGAAGCTGATCTTTTCGACGCCGATGCCGTGCTCGCCGGTGACGCTGCCGCCGAGGTCGAGGCATTTCGTGAGGATCTCATCGCTGGCCAGCAGCACGCGCTGAACTTGTTCGGCGTCGCGTTCGTCGAACAGCAGGATCGGGTGAATGTTGCCGTCCCCCGCGTGAAACACGTTGACGATTCGCAAGCCGTGACGTTTGCCGCAGTCGGTGATGAATTCCAAAATCTCCGGCAACTTCGTGCGCGGGACGACGCCATCTTGAGTGCAATAGCTGGGGCTCAAGCGACCGATCGCTCCAAACGCTTGCTTGCGACACTTCCAGAGCAGCAACCGTTCTTTGGCCGATCGAGCTCGACGAACTTCGCGAGCACCGTGCTGTTTGCAGAGATCTTCGATACGGACTGCTTCATCCTCGACGGCCACTTCGAGACCGTCCACTTCAATGAGCAGCACGGCACCGGCATCGAGCGGGAATCCAAAATGAAACGCGGCCTCGAGCGCGCCGATGATCCCTTGGTCCATCATCTCCAGCGCTGCCGGAACGATCCCCGCGCCGATGATCGCACTGATGGCTTGAGTCGCCGCCGCGACGGTTTCAAACACGCCGAGCAGTGTGCGATAAGACTCCGGGTTGCGAGTCAGCCGCACCCAGACCTTCGTGCAAATGCCAAACGTCCCTTCGCTGCCGACGAACAAACCGGTCAGGTCATAACCGGGACCGTCTTCGCACGGCCCGCCGAACTGCGCGATGCTGCCGTCGGGCATCACCGCTTCGACGCCCAGCACGTGGTTTACCGTCACGCCGTACTTCAGCGTGTGTGGCCCACCGCTGTTGGTCGCCACATTGCCACCGATTGTGCAGGCTCCCTGACTCGATGGGTCGGGCGCGTAGTGATAACCGGTTTCTTTCAAGTGATTCGTCAGGTGTAAGTTCACGAGACCCGGTTCGCAGACGGCGTAGCGGTCTCGCAGATTGACTTCGATGATCCGCTTCATCCGCGTGAGCGTGATCATCACCCCGCCACCGACCGGCAGCGTCCCGCCGGCCAAACTAGTTCCCGCCCCGCGCGGGATGAACGGCACGTCGAGTTCATTGCACAATTTCACGACAGCGACAACTTGTTCGGTCGACGTTGGAAAGACCACGACGTCTGGAA
Source organism: Planctomycetaceae bacterium (assembly GCA_043738805.1). Taxonomy (GTDB): domain Bacteria; phylum Planctomycetota; class Planctomycetia; order Planctomycetales; family Planctomycetaceae; genus SXKJ01. Next base: position 2,521 of record JAYUFI010000905.1, read on the forward strand.
CCTTCTTTTCTACCGTGTAGCCATCGCACTCATAAACCAGTAACTCTTCGGCGTTGTAGAGCAGCCCACCCTCGCCCACGATTTCTCGCAGGCGGTTGATCAACTTCGTAGCGGCTGCTGATTCGGCCGGCGTTTTTTGCGGGGCAAGCGTCATGGTTCTCGCAGTGAGTCAGTAGGAAAGTCGAGTCGTCGCCGGAGAGCGGACGAATGGCGGCGGCATTCTAAGGGGGATCATTGGCATGGAAAGGAACTGCGACGGCCAGTCATCACCGCAGCCGATTCAGCCCCAAGAAGTCGATCGGTAAATCGGTTCGGCCCATGACCGCGAGATCTGCCAGGGCCTCGCCGAGCACCGACGTGAACTTGAAGCCGTGGCCGGAGAATCCGCAGCCGATGACGACGTTGGGATGCTGCGGATGCCGGTCAATCACGAAGTGTCGATCTGGCGTGACCGTGTAAAGACAGACGGAATGCCGAGCCGCCTGCGGACTCACGTGCGGCAGGCACGTTTGCACGAAATGAGCGATCGGTCGCGAGTCCTCGTCGCGACATTCGCGATCGACGAGTAATGGATCGGCGACGAGTTTCCCGCCGGAGTGTTCGGCGACCTTGAGCGTCTTTCCGTCGATCGACGGGAACCCATAGAACGATCTCGCGGGGCCACCGAACGTGTCGGGCATCTCAAAATAAAACGTGGGCATCTCGCTCGCGAGGCTGTAATCAGCGGTTGTTGTCTCATGCCAGAAGATCGGTTTGCGGAGCACTTGCAGCGGCAGATGGAGGTCGGCCATTACACTCGCAGCCCATGCACCGGCGGTGATTACCAATGTGCGGCCGATGAATTCGCCGCCGCTTGTGCGGACGCGAACTTCGCGATCAGTCGCCGACCATGACACGACCGGATCGTTCAATTGCAATCGTGCTCCGTGAGCGACCGCTCGATCAAGATGCGTTTGCACGCAGTCTTCCACCTTTAGAAATCCGGCCTCCGGCTCAAAGACGACATCGAACGAATCGGGGACACGAAATCCGGGCCAGCGTTGCGAAGCCGCCTCAGCCGACAAGTTTTCGATTCTCAACGAGTGTTGCTTCGCAGACAGCCGCGCGCCGGAGATTGCTTCGCTGTTGGGCAACCCGGCGAGCATCAAGCCGCATTGCCAAAAGAGTTGGCGTTGTGACTCGGCTTCGAGTTCCGTCCACAGGTCATACGCTCGCAACAACAGCGGGACGTAATCGGGATGCTCGAAATACGCCTTGCGGATGATGCGAGTTTCGCCGTGCGAACTCCCTTGATCGTGAGCCGCTCCGAAGCGATCGATGCCGAGCACCTTCAACCCGCGCCGCGCGAGATGAAATAGCGTACCACTGCCGAACCCGCCGACTCCCAACACAATCGCATCGAACACGTCCGACATGCGGGTCAATCCTGCTGAGAACGGCCTTTGGAAACTTGGACGATCCCCCAAATCAACAACCCCGCACCGAGGGCCGCCAACGCGGGGCCGCTATCAGTTCCGCGTAACGACAGCTTTCCGGAGAGCCCGCCGATGATGAAGATGATCCCGAAAATGATGTTGCCCATGATGTCTCCGTGAAGGTCTGAGAACGATCGAAACGGAAATTGCTACCGAAACGGCACTCGATACACACAGCCAGGCTCGAATGGGACCGTCGAAAAAATGTGGCACGACGCTCCGCGTCGTGAGTACCAAGGTAAAACTCCCGTCAAATGACTGGAGCTCTCGACGCGGAGCGTCGTGCCACAATACTTTTCGGCAGACTCGAATGAGGGCCACGATTGTAGGCCGACCGTGTTAGCCCACAATCCACTCGCCTCGAGTTAGGCTCTGTCCCGTAAATGCGTAGGACGGGCACTCCTGCCCGTCGAATCACCATAAAAACGACAGACAAGAGTGCCCGTCCTACAAGATCTCTACCATTTGCAAGACAGAGGGTAGTCCGTCAATCGTCCCAGAATGCCCCTCGTGAATCGGCGGACTTGATGCCGGTGAGTGAGTCATCACTGCAAAATTATGACAGGGCTTTGATGAGATGATCGAAATTATTTGAGAAGAGATCGAACAGTTGCTTGGACTCATCAGGCATAACAACCACAGACGCCGCAGTCGGCTGCTGCGTGGTTGATCGTGGTGTGGTCGAGGACTGCGTTAGCCAATGCCTCGTGATTAGCTCGTCGTTGCAACAAGGCTGCAATGTCTGTGAACTAACGACGGCGAATGTCAGCGGGTTGAAAACGGCCAGCCAAATTTTTGACTTTAGCGACGACACCGCGAAGTTCCTCGACAGAAGCGAACGCCAGTGGCAGTAACTCTTCTCCAACGGCGATGGCCGCTACGTTCAATCGTTCGAGCGGAATTTCTTCGACAGCAAACCATCCATCCGGCTTCCAGCCTCGCGGCAACGTCTTTCGCTCCTGCTCCGAAAACAGTTGCGAGATCGCGACATTCCTGAGTAGGCGAGGTGTAGTAAGGCGATCCACGACCTTTTTTCGGGCGACCGATTTGCTGCCACAAGACGCTGTTTTTGATGCACGCTTCACGATGTCGCTCGGCTGTTACGCGACTGCTGCAGCTCACACTGCGTTGCAGACAAGTCGTTTGAATGGAATCAATTTGCGAACGGCAGCGAGTCGCTTGATTGTCGCAATCCGTCGCGATTAGATGATCCGGTATCTTTCATGCCAGCCCGGCACCAACACTGTCGGTGCAAGCAGAATGGGGCAGAAGGGGCTGGGAAGCAGGAACGGTCGCTTTAGCGCGGCAGCACGGGCACCAAACGCGGTTCTCGTTCCTGCCAAATGTGAACCAAAACTGGACGATGCTGTCTGCAATTGAATGAGCGATCGAAAAAGCTTGCTCTGGAATGGAGGAGTGCCAATGAAAACGACGGACGTCGCATTGCATTCGTGCGAAGCGTGTGATCGGCAAATTCCAGAACACATTGCCCTGTGCATTTACTGCAAAAGCCAGCGACGCAAGAAGGGCGTCTGCATCATGTGCGGAGTTGCTGCGAGAAAAGAAAAGACTCGTGGACAACAAAGCGATTATTGCGAAATTTGTCAGAACAAGGCGATTCGCCTCAATGAACAGTATCCGATTGGGGTAGTCAACACGCTTCCCCAGACCACTGTTCCCGATCCCTCGCCGTCACTTGAGTTGTTTCATCGTTTCTCGGTGAAGAAGGCTACTACCCTTGCGGACGTTGATCCCTCTGCCAGCGCACAAATGACTTCTTTGCCGAAGGGAGCGACTACTGCGTCCGCCTCTCCGTCGGTGGTGACGATGCCGATTCCGAGTCCCGATAAGCGTCGGTATGTCGTGGCACTTAAAGGTTTGGCAGACTTCCGATCCATTCAGCAAGCCATCAATAGGGCGGCCCCTGGCGATATCGTCGCCGTGAAACCAGGCATATATCACGAGAGGCTCATTCTCGAAAAATGCTTGGAGTTGGTCGGTGATGGACAGGTCGATGAAATTGCGATTGGGGATTACGCGGTGCCTTGCCTTTGGATCAAAGCAAAGAAGGCCATCGTAAAAGTAAAAGGTCTAAGTTTTCGCGGAATGAATGATGTGCAAGGCGCTTATCGTGCTGCGATCGTAGTGACCGCAGGAGAGCTGCAACTTGACCATTGCGGCGTACAGGCGTCGAATGACTGCCTGATTGTCACAGGGCCAAAGGCTAAGGCCGCAGTGTCCCATTGTAGAATTCACGACAGCTTCAAGGCAGCCGGAGTTGTTGTCTCTGGAAGCGGCACATTGGTGCTAAAGAACTGCGACATCTTTCAGCATGAAGGTGCCAGCTTACGAGTTTTTGACGGCGGCAAAGCAATCGTTCAGAAGTGCAAATTTCGCGATAGTCGCTTGGGGGCCGGTATCGACGTTTCTCTAGGTGGTCATGCCGAGATCACGGAATGCGACGTCTTTCAAAACGCATTCGACGGCATCAGAGTTAGCAAGAAAGGCTCTGTGGAAATTCACAGAAGCACTGTGATCCGGAATCGCCGCTATGGTATTAGAATTGGTGAAGGCAATGCCCAAATCATCGATTGTCATTTACAGGACAATTGGTCTGGCACTCATACCGTCCACGACGGAGGCAAAGTAGTTTGGGAGAAGGTGCCCATTGATGACGGCAACAAATCGGCAGACGCGATCTCTTCAATCACTACCAAGCCGATAGCTTTCTCGGAGTCACCGGTTGATTTGATAATCGAGAGTCCGACTCAGCCGGATTCGGAAGCGGAGATGCCTTCGTTACCAGCGGCGGTGTCCAGCCGCGACGACATTGCACCGCCGCCAACAACTGACGTTGATGTGCAAACGCCGAAACTTGTTTTGACGGAAGAAGTCGAACCAATCGAAGAGCAGTCAGTCCCTTCGGTGGTCGAGCCAGAGCCAATCGTTTGGATCGCCGAGCAAGTTGTCGTTGAAGTCAACAAAGTCGAGATATCCGCACCTCAACGGTTCGAACTCAATGGCGGAGCAGCGGCGGAATGGATTAAGCGGCTTTTGGACTCGGAATTGTTTCAGGAGCGGAAACGTTCGGGGGGACGGCGCAATCTTCTTTCGGATGAACTGATTGCACGGTTGCTAAACGAGTTGATGAGCCGCAGTGGCACTATGCAAACGGCCGCCTTGGGATTGGCGCTCGAACGCCCGGAGCACTCCTTGCGCGGATTGATTGCCAGTGTTAAAAACATCGTGAATATTGACGGGGTCGTTGTTCTCGACTGCGATGACTCGGATACCGTGAAGCTGAATCGCGAACGGCTGTTCAAGCAATTTAGTTTGGATTAGGAAGGCTGCGAGATGCCCGATATGCCACTGACTCCTGTTCGCAGAGACGAGATTATTGATGCGCTGCGCAGAGGGACGGTGCCTCGTAGTGGATTAGATGCCTTCGCGGTCGGACTACAGCCCTTTGAGAAAACATTTGACGAAGAGCTACGGAAAGTTGCCGGAGGAGGCAGTGGCTTCAAAGCCGTTCGCGGTGACTATGGTTGTGGAAAGACATTCTTCACTCGATGGTTGGCACAGAAAGCACGCATGTTGGGGTTTGCGACCTCGGAGGTGCGGATTCACTCAACAGAAGTGCCGTTGCATCGTCTTGACACAGTCTACAGTAGGTTGATGAAGGAACTTTCGACGGATTCTTCGCCTCAGGGAGCATGGCGAAGCATCGTGGACGGCTGGTTCTTCGCGTTGGAAGAAGATGTGCGTGCCGAAACAAAGATAAACCCAAGCGATCGTGAGGCTTTGGACAAACGTGTCACAGAGTTGCTCGAAATGAAGCTGGCCAAAGTTTCGGGCACGGCCTTCGGCCCAGTTCTTCGAGCGTATCGCGAGGCACAGATGAAGGGCGACCGTCTCACCGCAGATAGCCTATTGCGGTGGTTGGCCGGTCAGCCTGACGTGGCCGCAGCAGCGAAACGAGTTGCTGGAGTGAAGGGAGAGATTGACCAAGTCGGCGCGTTGGATTTTCTTCAAGGCATGTTGACCGTGTTGCACGATGCTGGTCATCCGGGGCTGCTCGTTGTGCTCGATGAAGTGGAAACGATCCAACGTGCGCGCAGCGACGTGCGAGAGAAGGGTCTCGAAGCGTTAGCGAGGTTGATTGATCAGATCGACGATGGACGATTTCCAGGACTGTATCTGGTGATTACTGGCACAACCTCGTTTTTTGATGGACCTCAAGGGATCCGACGTTCGGAACCGTTGTCTCAAAGGCTGCACACGGAATTCGTGGCTGAGCACGTCAATCCTCGCGCGGTGCAGATTCTATTGCCGCCATTTGTTCCAGATCGACTTTGCGAAGTGGGACGCAAAGTGCGGGGAATTTATCAGCAGGGATCACAGGCATCGCAGCGAATCGCGGAACTGTGCGACGATGACTATGTGGAAAAGCTGGCGCTCGCTGTGGCAGGTGAATTAGGCGGGAAGGTTGGAGTTGCCCCGCGCATCTTCCTAAAGAAACTGGTGGTCAATGTTCTGGACTTGATCGATCTCGCCCCGACCTTTCATCCGAGGAAGGACTATAAGTTGACGCTCGACGATCAAGAACTAACGCGGGAAGAACGGCAGGCGAGGAATGCGATGAACGCCGATGACATTGAATTGCAAATCGACGAAGACGAATGAGCCATTTCGACCAGCTACATCCTGCGCTCCAGCAACACATCGTCAACAGTCTCCGTTGGCGTAAACTGCATCCGGTTCAGGACGCCGCGATTCCGCCGATCCTGGCGGGGCATCATCAGGTGATTCTCGCGCCGACGGCTGGCGGTAAAACCGAAGCCGCTCTCTTTCCGGTCATGTCACGAATGCTGTCGGAGGATTGGCAGGGTCTCAGCACGCTCTACATCTGCCCGACGAAGGCGCTGCTGAACAATCTGGAAGGGCGGTTGGATCGCTCCTGCACGCTGGTGGGACTGCGGTCGGCCGTTTGGCATGGCGACGTGAGCGACTCTGTCAAACGAGGGATTCTTCGCGACCCGCCCGACTTTCTCCTGACCACACCCGAATCATTGGAGGCGATGCTGGTCTCGCCGCGGCCCGACAGGCGGCTGATGTTGCGGGATCTCAAAGTCGTCATCGTCGATGAAATCCACTCGTTCGCTGGTGACGATCGCGGCTGGCATTTGCTGGCGGTCTTGGAGCGGCTCACACAACTCGCCGGAAAGGAACTGCAACGCATCGGCTTGTCTGCGACTATCGGTAATCCCGATGCACTACTCAGATGGCTGACCGGCTCCTGCCGCCGCGAGCGTGGCGTGTTGCAATACTCGGATGCAAAACCAGCCGCGTCTGAAGTTCAGATCGACTATGTCGGCAAGTTGTCGAACGCGGCCAAGGTCATTGCGGGGTTGCATCACGGCGAAAAGCGATTGGTGTTCGTGAATAGCCGTGCTCAGGCCGAAGAGTTAGGAGTGTTGCTAGAGGAACTGGACGTCACGAGGTGGGTGACTCACAGTTCCCTCAGCCAACGCGAGCGGCACGAAGCGGAA
>JAYUFI010000906.1:0-1312 GCA_043738805.1 Planctomycetaceae bacterium
GATGTGTCAAACGGCAATCCGTTGCCGAGCAGCGGCCTGACATTTGATGGCATGGGTGGCGACAACCGGTTGACCGTGATGGGCGGGGTCGCCTCGGAAAGCCTGTTGAGCGTGGCGAGTGCTGCGAGCGGTCAGCTTGTGATCGACGGCGTGGCGATTTCGTATTCAGCGGTAGATGCGATTGAAGACCGGCTGAGCGCGACAAATCGCACTATGTCAATCGGTGCAGGCAACGATCATCTAACTCTGACCGACAACGGATCGTCGAACGATGGGCTGAGTCGCTTGAGTCTAGTCGGCGGAGTGACGTTTGATTTCGCGGTACCAAGCGGAACACTGGTTGTTCATGGCGGAGCGGGCAACGACACGGTCACGTTGGCCGGAGCTGATCCGCTGATGAATCGGATAGTGTCTGTGTTTGGTGACGACGGGAACGACTCGCTCACTGGCTCAATGCGGTCAGACTCTCTGGATGGTGGAGCGGGAAACGATGTGTTGCTTGGGCAGAGTGGTGATGACACGCTCGTTGGTGGTGCCGGGTTGGACACGTTGCTGGGTGGTGCCGGGCGAGATTCGTTGAGCGGCGGGGATGGCAACGATCGGCTCAACGGGCAAGGGGGAGCGGACACGATCACCGGTGGGTTGGGAGATGACTGCCTCATTGGCGGCGATGGAATTGATCTGTTGTCCGAATCGGGTGACGTGAATTTTCTGTTGAAACAAACGACGCTGATCGGGTTGGGAGTTGATCGGCTGACTCAATTTGAGAAGGCAATGCTGACGGGTGGCGACAGCGCGAATGTGCTTGATGCGAGCGGTTCCAATTTGTTGGTGACGCTGATCGGCGGGGGCGGGAACGATCTGCTCCAAGGTGGTTCGCGAAGCGACAAGCTCGATGGCGGCGACGGTGATGACACGCTCCTCGGCAATGATGGTCACGATTCGCTCAGCGGTGGCCTCGGCGATGATTTGCTGGCGGGCGGAACTGGCAACGATCACCTCAGCGGCGACGCGGGGAGCGACACTCTGACCGGCGGATCGGGCAACGACTTGCTGCTGGGTGGAACCGAGTCCGACATCTTGGTTGGTGGCCTCGGCACCGACACGCTCGACGGCGGCGAGGGGATTGATCAACTCGCCGGTGGCAACGGTCGCAGTCGCGGAGTCAACGCCAACGACCTCTTCGTCGGCCCGTCCAGCGAGATCAACGAATCGCTGATCGTGTTGAAGAAGTGGCTGGTTGGGTAACGCAGTGCCACCGTCCTCTGTGTCTGTTTCCGTGTCCTCCGTGCTATCCGTGTCCAATTTTCAT
>JAYUFI010000907.1:0-1311 GCA_043738805.1 Planctomycetaceae bacterium
TCGGCTGCCGGTGGAAGACTTCGGCTGCGTGAGGTGGCGGGTTTGGAACGCTCGAAGGTTGCTCGTGAAAGGCTCATCACGCGGAGCGGTGATGGCTACTTTAAGACGGCAAACTGACCAAGCCGGAGTCAGAGACCGAAGCCCAGCCGTCTCAACAACCCCACACCGAGCCACCGCCGCGACGGTTTCACAACCTCCACGACGCGGCCGCCTGGATCCAACACAACTGGCCCGACTTCGACCTCGAAACCAATCACCCGGTCACCTCGCGCGGTGAACCAAAGTAGCCATCATCGCTCCGCGTGATGAGCCTCGCGGTACAGACTCCCGATCAACGTTTGACTTCGTTCGCAGCTTCGGCTGCCGGTGGAAGACTTCGGCTGCGTGAGGTGGCGGGTTTGGAACGCTCGAAGGTCTCCCGTGAAAGGCTCATCACGCGGAGCGGTGATGGCTATTTTAATACAGACACCATGATTGCGGGATTGGCGGTGATCGCTAACTTGTACGACATGCGAGAGGTTGTTCGGCGAATGACCGATTCCAAGTTCGAGGGAGTCTCATGAGCGAGCTTCATTTCTTCGACCCGCGTGCGGACGTTTCGGTCGTCGAACGGAGATTGCCGCATTGGTCGCAAGCGGGAGTCGTCTGCTTCATCACTTGGCGAACCAACGACTCGATCCCGGCGGATGTGTTGGAGCGCTGGCGACACGAGAGACATCAATGGCTGCGCCAGCACGGCATCAATCCCCGCGCACTCGATTGGCGAGAGCGGCTTCGACAACTCGCCCCCGAGATTCAGCAAAAGTTCTTCGGACACTTCTCGACCAAGTGGCACGACGAACTCGACGCCGGTCATGGAGCCTGTGTGTTGAAGGCTCCACCTGTGGCGCAGGTCGTCGCCGACAGTCTGCTCAAGTTTGACGGAGACCGCTACGAATTGACGGACTTCGTTGTGATGCCCAATCACGTCCATCTGCTGGCTGCGTTTCAGGACGAAGACGCGATGCTGAAGCAATGCGAAGGTTGGAAGCATTTCCAAGCCGTTCAAGTCAATCGAGCGATTGGCTCGTCTGGTCGCTTCTGGCAGCAGGACGGTTTCGACCACCTTGTCCGTTCCGAAGAACAATTTGCGCATTTTCGGCGTTATGTCGCGGACAACCCGCGCAAGGCCGGGCTATCACCGGGTGAATTCATCGTGTGGTCGAAGTCGTTCACAAAGTAGCCATCATCGCTCCGCGTGATGAGCCCTATGGTGCAGACTCCCGATCAACGCGCGAGCTCGTTCGCAGCTTCGGCTGCCGGTGGAAGACT
>JAYUFI010000908.1:0-9530 GCA_043738805.1 Planctomycetaceae bacterium
GACCGTCACAGTGATCGAGCGGGTGAATCCCGTGTGACACCGATCGTAGACCACTTTGCTGGCCTTATCCGGGCTGCGTTGTATCGCAGCGGCGAGCCATTGCTTGTCCGTGTCGGACAACGCACCGATGGCGGGATCCCAGAATGTTTTGGTTTCAATCACGAGCGAGTCGACTCGCGGATCGTACTTGGTGAAGTCGGGCATGATGCTGGTTGAAGCTCTGGGAACGAAACGGTGAATGACGCTGAAATCGGGTGCGCAGTATAGCCCTCATCCGCTTGGTTGGTAGCGAACCGGATTGTGCCCATCGAGTCACGTGTCCAATCTGGTCACGGAACCGCGCTCACCTTATCGGCGGTAGGAAAATTCTCCGGAATCGGCAGAGTCACTTGACCGGTGGCAGACCATTCCGAACCTCGCGCGACAACTGACTGAAATCCGACGCACTTCATCGAGTAGTCCGCGTGCCCCATGACTGTGGTGAAGACTTTGCCTTTGCCATAGGGAATCCACCAAATCATGGGTTCGTGAGCTCCCGTGCCTCCTTTGGCGGAGTCGGCGAATGCCGTCGCAATCAAGTGCATGTTGGCGGCTGGACCACGTTGACCGTGATACAACTCGTCTTTTGCATGGAGCCATTCGGCCGGCATTCCTTTCACGACGGGATGTGCCGCGTCGCGCAGGCGGATCGCGAAATCATGCTGCGGGCCGTGTCCAGCTCCAGGGCCTTTCCCTTTTTCCGTGCGGATGATTTCTCCGGCGTCGTTGGTCGTCACGCGGTCGCCGAAATCCGCTCCGCGCCAGCCGAGTCCGATCATCTTGTTGAACTCAGGCCAATCCGGAAACGCATTGTTCGCCGCGTGAACGATCACGAGTCCGCCGCCGTCGCCAACAAATTTCTCCAAGTCTTTGCGAACGGATTCTGGCCACAACTCACCGTTGTAGTTGCTGAGGACCACTTGAAACTCACTGAATCTGGGGCGAAAGCTATCCCAGGCTTCGACAGGAGATTTTTCCTTCGGAGAGGTCACGACGGAGACCTCAAAGCGATCGCTGCGAGTCAGGAAGTCTTGAAGAATAGGTGTCGTTGTCTTCCAACTGTGATTGTTCTGGCCATCAACAATCAGCAGCCGCAATTTATCAGCGGCTTCGACCGTCAGCGGGAAAAGTGTCAGAGCCCAAGCCGCAAACACAAGCAGAAATCGTTTCATGACGTTGGTCCTTGCAGGAGAAGACGCATCGTTGCCGATCGGTTCTGGCCAGAAAACTTGAGCCGAATTTTGTCCGCGTGCGTAGAATCCGACCTCACTGGCGTTCCGAGTCCGAGCTTAAGCGGAAGTGCTCGGCCCCCGCAAATCAGACACCCCCGGCAAAGGCGGAAGAGTCCGACCTGCGTTTGAAAACGCTGGCAGTTTTTGAGAATCGGGACTTCGGTCTTCGCACGCCGCTGACGATTACCCTATCACGACACAAACAACGATTGTGCCGCCGGAACCGGATCGCGTGGGCGGACGGACGGAGACGCAGCCTGCCGAGCGACTTTCACCAAAGCTTTGCAGAATCATTCCACGGAATGTTCCATCAAACTTTGTAAGTTTACCTCGCCGAGCTTTAACACGAGCGGATTGTGGCCGACCCCTGTCGGCATCATGAGAAGGAGTTCTGTGATGCTTGTACTGTCGAGACAACGCGACGAGAGCATCATCATTGGTGATAATATTGTCATCACGGTGGTGGATATTCGAGGCGACAAGGTTCGGTTGGGAATCGAAGCCCCGAAAGAGGTTTCTGTGCATCGCCAAGAGGTCTACGAGGCGATTCAGCGAGAAAACACTCTCAAGACTGATGCTCCGAAAGAGCTAACCGTCGACAAGAAATAGTCGTCGTTCGTTGGCTTGTTCAAAACGAAAAACATCAGCCGGACGAATGGCGGAAATTCCGCGTTTCGTTCGGCTGTTTTTATTTTGAACTTTTCATCGGTCAAGCGGCACGCGTCTTGGCGGCCCGAACCTCTGTTTCCAACTGGGCGTTGATCAAGCAGCCGCGAGCGATCTCGAAGTCATCGTCTGTTGAAAACAGAATGTTTCCGATTTCCAGCGGAAAGCGAGCGGCTTCAAAAGCTTCTTGCAACAGCTTGCGGAAGCCCTGAGCGCGAGCAACACCGCCAACAACAATGACCGTGAGCGGTTGTGGAATATCAAGCGCACGTGGTTGCTGACTGAACTCGACCGCAGCGGAACGAATGAGTCCGTATACCAAGTCTTGATAAACGTCGGCCAGAAATTGCGATCCTGGCTTTGCTGGCGAGGCGAACGTGCTGTTGAATTGCTCGCGATGAGTTCTCGCTTGATCGAGATTTAGAAAACTTGCACCGTCGGCATCGCAGAGCGAGTACTCGAAGTGATCGGCGATCAACTCATCCATCCAGTCACCGCCGCGCGGACTGGTTGCGATCGCGACCTCAAGGCCGCGATGAGCGAGAACGAGTTCACTCGCGGCCGCTCCGAAGGAGAGACCGATGCCTGTGAAGGATCGGCTCACCAAATGAGCGAGTACCGCCGCCATACCAGCGGGAAGTACTTGAGGTGTGAAGCCCCGTAGTCGAATCAGCCGAGTCAAGAATTCCAGCTCGTTGCTTGTGGCCAACGACTGGAACATTTCGCCTCCCGGTAGAGTTATACAACACATCTCTCCCGGCTGATTCGGCTCACCCAACAAGGCTTCGACCAGAGCGGCCAAGCATTGTCGGGCAACGGGGTCGTTCGTCGGCAAGTGTCCATGAGGTAATAGCGCTTGAGGACGAACGTGAAACAAAGAGGAATATGCAGCGGCGTTGTCACCGATGAGGGCCAACGCTCCGTCGCAAATCGCGAACGGAATGTGCCCCGCCTTCAACAACGAGCGATATTCCGACGCATCTGGCAACACGGCGAAGAGTGCTCGGCTGGATGAACCAACCGTCTGCTCGCCGCGCAGACGCAAACAACGAATCTGAGAGGAACCGACATCAAGGCCGATGCTCATGAACGCTCCTCTCGTTTTTGAACGGCTGACAAAGCGCGATCCAAGGGACTGCTCGCATTCTCGGTGACGGCAACTGGCCGCCTACTGGATGTGACTGGTGCAGGAGCGACTGCTGAATGAGGCGTGCCCGAAAGATTGATGCTCGATGCCTTCTGCGTCGTCGCAGTGGGACGTTTCGCGGGCACGAATCGAGACGCTGGCTTGGCGGTTGTTGAAGAGGATTGATCGAGTCGGAACTTCTGTGTCTCACCGTAGGAAACTGTCTGCCCGGCGACTTCGTCCCTTGCGATTTCATTCATTGGCTCGGCATCTTTCATCGGCTCTGCCGGACGACGTGTCGGTTGCGGAGCAATGCTGGGAGCGTGTGGTTTCGGCAATTCGTGGCCGCTATCCAATCGCAGATTCCTCGGCGCGGCAGGCCGACCGTGGAACTGCAACGGCGAAACGAAGGTCACTTTTTCTTCGGTCATCGGCAATTGGTTGTTGATCAAGGCGTCGAGCAAAGTTTGTTTAGCAGACGTTTGCGTCACTGTTTGTGGCTGTGGCACATTGTGGAATTGAACTTCAACAGGTGCGGAAGCCGTCAGCGGTTGCGTGACATCATCACGAGTCATCGCCACCGGAGCGGTTCGAGTTGAGGCTGGGATCGGAGCGGAAGTTGGCAGCGAAGTCGCCTGAATCGAGGCGACGGCAGCGCGATCGTATTCGTGTCCGGTGCGGGGCAACGTTGATCGCTCCCATTCCGACTGAGTTCGTCTGCGGAGTGAGAAGCTAAATCCCAGCAGCGCGATCAATCCGACTCCTGCTGTCAGCAGCGGTGGCCAAATCGACCATGTCGTGGCCGCTTTGTTGGTCGGATCGCTGGCGGGATCAGCGGTCGCGTCGTCATCGGAAATGATTTCATCAAGACCATTCCCTTTGCCGTTGACCTCGGTAATCGGGCGCGGTTCGCGAGCCGCGTTCAAGCGTGACGGTTCCGCCGACGGATCGCGGTCTTCGTTCCACACGGAGTCCATCGGACTCGGAGCGGGCGCTGTATCTTGTTCGTGAGTCAGCGTTGAGGCCGGAACCTCGCGAGTCGGCAATGAACCGATAGACAGACTTCGTGATGATGCACTGCGAGACGCATCAAACGGCGGCGGCACACCTTCAGCGGGCGGCGCGAGCACCATGTTCGTGTCTCGCGAAATTTGATCGCGTGATGAACCGCGAACTCCGCCGACTCGTTGTGGCGCGTATCGCGATTGTTGCGAAGACTCTTCCGCAAAAGTCGGCGGTGGTGGCACGTAAGTCACCGCAGATCCGGCGTCCGACGTTTGTGACGACGAGGGTCGCGACGAGACGTCCGGCGAAATCTGAGCGGGAGGTGTACGTTGTGGCTGAGAAGACTGATTCGCGTCGTCAGCGTCTTGATCCGTTTTGAGCATCGTCGGCTTCGGAAGATGGTCGAGCCGTTCGGTCGCGACTGCGTTACGCGGGAAGATCAACACGGTCTCCGAAGGGAGCGAAGCATCCGGTCGTTGCTGATTCTGATTTTGAAAGCGTTGGCTCTGTCCTGATGGCGGCACAACATTGATCTCAGAAGCCAGCGCACCGTCTTGCCGCATCATCGCTAGAATCGCGGGGACGTTGGCGTTCTCGCTCTTCAACTTCAGAACGACCGGACGGTCGAGCAAATTCACGAAGCCGATTTGCACGTAACTGGACGAAGCTTGTCGCGAACTGGCACCACTTTGAGCTGATGCGGAATCTCCGCTGCGCATCGCTCCGGAATTTGGACCGCGCGTCGCTTGCGCATCAGCAATGACGAGATCGCCCGGTAGCAATTCAAAATAAGCGGCGGCTGAATACGACGTCGATTGCCCCGGTCGCCCGTTGCGAATGATCCGCAATTGGCCCGACGCATCTTTGGCCAGTCCGCCGATTTTTTCGATCAAATCAGCGAGCGTTTCTCGTCCGCTCGCAATCTCATAGACGCCGGGGCGAGAGACTTGTCCGAGCAATCCGACATACGGCTGCTTGGCGGAAGCGCTCGTCATCCCCTGTTGAACTCGCGCCGCCGGACGAGCGTTCGGATTGAAGCCCGCATTGGGTGGCCGTTGATTGGAACCGAAACCGGCGTTGCCGTTGAACTGCCCGTTGTTTTGGCCGTTGAACTGACCATTAAACGGGGTGTTCCCGTTCGGCATCTGACCGTTGATACCGAAACCTCGACCACCGAAGGCCGGGTTGTTCGTGATGTAATCGGGTTGATTGAGTGCCGGGATCATGCCGCTGCCGTTGAAGCCGTTCGGACTTAGTCCACCGGGAAGCGGCCCGGCCTGCATGGTTTGAAAACTGTCTCCCGAAGCAGGATTGCCGTCTGCCGTTCGTTGCCACATGCCGGAAGCGGGGCCGAAGTCGGCGGGCGATTCATTGATGTTGCCGGTCGATCGAAACTCGCCGTCGATCCACGCATCGGCTCCGTGAATCTGTCGCGTGTTAAGGTCATCGCTCAGCGGTGGGTACTGAAACGCCGATGCCGTCGTGCTGAACGTGAGAACTCCCACGTTGCACAAAACTGGAAAGAGAGATGACCAACGAAAGCTCGGCATGAGCGGTATCCAAGTCTGGCTAAACAGTACCCGCACAGTCTCAGGAGCATTGATCGGACGGCTCCGACGGCACTCGTTAGGCAATTTGGGAGTGCTTTGCCGATTATGTTGATCCTGTCGATCGTTGCGAATTTTCGGCGGGGAACGTCTCCTCCCAGCTTTCCTATCCCGCCTGAGATCGCTGGCTCGACTCCGATCGTGTCAAAAAAATCGGTTGAGACAGCGCGTTTCCGAATTGCCTCACTCTGGCCTTCAGGCTGACCCCGTCTCGTGCAATGCGTGACCTAGATTCCACAGCCAGGATTTTCGCAGTGAAAATCAGACGAGTCGGAGGGCGTTAGCCCGGATTATTCATTAGCCGTGCGGCGCTAGTGCTTCATCACTTCTTAAATTTCGGGTGGCTGGGGTCGAGCAACGCGAGCCCCCCAGCGAAACACAGGCTGGGGGCTCACTTCGCTCGACCCCAGCCACCCGGAATTTTGGCTGTGACAAAGTACTAGCCTCGGTTGCTGAAAAACCGGACGCTAGCGCGTTTCGGCTGATCAAAAATCGGTTCGATGAATAATCTCGGCTAGCCCCGAACGATGTGGTCCATGTTCGGGGGCTAACACCCTCCGGCTCACCAACACCATTTTCAATCTATGATCCGAGCGATCTCATCACTGCTGGAACCAAAGCGTCGGCTGGGCGACTTGCTGATTACGCGCGGTTTCTTGTCGGAAGAGCAATTGCAGATGGCGCTCGAAGAGCAGCGCTCGAATCGCGGAGCGAAATTGCTCGGCGAACTGCTGATGGATCGCGGTTGGTGTAGTGAAGAACAAGTCCTCGAAGGGCTGTCGATCGAACTGGGCTTGCCGTATGTGAAGCTCGAAAGCCGTCTGTTCGATTCCAAGGTTGTGGATTCACTCCCGCGCGACTTCATCGACAAGCATACGGTCTTGCCGCTCTTCAAAGTGCGTGACACGTTGACGGTCGCGGTCTCGGAACCGACGAACGTTTTCTTGGTTGAGCAGCTTCGCGATGTCGCGAAATGCGATATCCAAATCGTGATCGCGGCGGGCAAAGACATCCGCCGCATGGTGCAGACTTATCTCCCCAACGAGCGGGTCTTCGTCATCGATGACATCATTGATGATGCTCGCGATGACGCGGTGAAGCTGATCGAACAGTCGGTTCAAGACATCGCTGCGGCGGCGGAAGCGGCCGGGCAGAGCCCGATCATCAAGTTGGTCAACTACGTCCTTTACAACGCGGTGAAGGACGGTGCCAGCGACATTCACATCGAACCGGGCGAACGATTGCTGCGTGTCCGATATCGTGTTGACGGTGCGTTGTATCAATCACTGGAATTGCCGATGAATCTTGCGCCGGCGGTCGCTTCGCGCATCAAAATCATGGCCAGCATGGATATCAGCGAGCGACGTTTGCCGCAGGATGGTCGCATTCATGTGCTGATGGAAGGGCACCCGGTCGATCTCCGCGTCAGCACGTTGCCCGGTCAGTTCGGCGAGAAAGTCGTCATCCGAATTCTCGACAATCAGTCGATCAACCTGTCACTGCAACAACTCGGCTTTAGCAGCGATATCCTCGAAACGTTTCGCGAGCAACTTGAGCGACCGAACGGCATCGCGCTTGTCACCGGCCCGACCGGCAGCGGCAAGAGCACGACATTGTACGCCGCACTCAGCACGGTGAATTCAATCGAGTCCAACGTTTGCACAGTCGAAGACCCGATCGAATTTCAGTTAGCGGGGATAAATCAGTTTCAAGTCAACGAGAAGATCGGCCTAACATTCGGGGGCGTGTTGCGAAGCCTGCTCCGCCAAGATCCCGACATCATCTTGGTCGGCGAAGTGCGTGACGAAGACACCGCTCGCGTGGCGATTCAGGCCGCTCTGACCGGGCATCTCGTCTTTAGCACGCTGCACACCAACGATGCGTGTGGCACGGTGACGCGATTGCTCGACATGAATGTCGAAGGCTATTTGCTCGCTGCGTCGCTCAACATGGTGTTGGCTCAACGGCTCTGCCGACGGCTCTGCCCGAAATGCAAAAAAATCTATGACGCACCGAAGGATATGCGGTTGGTTATGGAGAAATACGGCATCGAGTGCGAGACCTATTATCGCCCGGTTGGCTGTAAGAAATGTCGCAATACGGGGTACTCCGGTCGCATTGCGATTCATGAACTGCTCATCATCGACGACGCGATGCGAGAAATCATCGCGACAAATCCGACGCTCGGTGTGCTCAAGGAACAAGCGAAACTTTCGCCGATGATCACGCTGCGCTACGACGGACTCCGCAAGGTGAAAGAAGGCATCACGACCGTGGAAGAAGTGCTGCGGTCGAGCAATGAAGGCTGGAAGCCGAATCGAGCGGGGACGGCTCAAAATTGATTACTCAAACTGAGCAATTTCCAAAGAGAATTCTCAACGCAAAGAAGCAAAGGGCCGCGAAGAACCGCAAAGAATGAGTTCGGGAGAGAATCCTGTGAGACTCCCATTGCTGGAGATATTGGTCGATGAATTCGTCCCAAAATCTTCGCGTGTCTTTGCGATCCTTTGTTTCTTTGCGTTGAAAATTGCTCAGCTTGAGTGATTAGGGCGGAAGAAATTGGTTATTGGGGAAGACCTCATCATGCGATTTGTTTATCAAGCCAAAGACCCGAACGGCGCGCTGCGTACTGGCGAAGTGGAAGGGGACAGCTTTGAAGTCGCCACCGCTCAATTGCGACAGCAAGGGCTGTATGTGCTCTCGCTCGATCCGGTGGTGACCGGCGGCAGCGGAAAGCCGTCGCTGTTTGCGAAGCGAGTCACTCACAGCGACATCGTTGAGTTTGCCAGTCAGATGGCAGTGATGGTTGATGCAGGCGTGCCGTTGTCGAGCGCCCTTGAAGGGCTCGCCGCGCAGTCGGACAACCCCACGTTGAAAATGATGCTCGACAGCGTTCGGCAAGGAGTGCAAGGCGGCGAGGATCTGTCGACCTCGCTCGCTCGATATCCCAAGCATTTTGATCGGGCGTTCGTCAACCTCGTCCGCGCGAGCGAGGCCAGCGGCCAACTCGGCCCGATGCTCGATCGAATTGCTACGCAATATCGCATTGACGCGGACACTCGCGGACGGATCAAAGGCGCGCTGATCTATCCGGCGGCGATGATGACAATGTGCATCGGCGTCATCATTTTCTTGCTCACCTACGTCTTTCCGAAGCTGATGCCGATGTTCGCCGGTCGTGAGAAAGACATTCCCGGACCAACGAAATTTTTATTGGCCGTGTCGACGTCGATCACGACTTACTGGCCGTGGTACATCGCCGGGTTACTGATGCTCGCCGGATTTGGCGTTTTTCTGTTCAAACAGAAGACCGGCCGGATCATGCTCGATTGGATGAAGATCAATCTGCCGCCGTTTGGTGGTTTGTGCCGTAAGGTCGCGCTCAGTCGAAGTCTGCGGACGCTCTCGACCACTTTAAATGCCGGAGTGCCGATGCTCGAAGCGTTGCAACTCAGCGGAGGTGTCTCAAACAACCACTTCTACGAAAACTGCTGGATCGATGTCAGCGACAAAGTGACGACCGGCCGCCAAGTCCACGAGGCGCTGCAAAGCCACTCGCTGTTTCCCAAGATGTTGATTCAGATGATCGCGTCGGGAGAGAAGAGCGGTCGCTTGGGCAAAGTCCTGGAAAAGGTCAGCGACTATCTCGACCGAGAAGTCGCCAACGCGGTGAAGACCGTGACGAGCTTACTCGAACCACTCATCATCACCGTCCTGGGTAGCGCGATCGGCGGGATCGCGGTCGCGATGTTGCTGCCAATCTTCAAACTGAGCAGCCCCGTGAGATGATTTAGCACGACGCGCCAGCGAGTGATCGAGTTTGCGACCCTGTGGGGCAGGTTTTCAACCTACCCG
>JAYUFI010000909.1:0-25205 GCA_043738805.1 Planctomycetaceae bacterium
ACACAGCATTTCCAGTGCTGCACAATCGGCCGCTCTGTCACCTCTCCGAGACCAGACGCATCCGTCGAAAAGTTTCGCGAGCAACATCATCGCTGGCAAAATTTTCTGGACCGGAATGCAGCGAGCGGAAAATGGCGTTTAGGCTTCCACTGTCACAGCCGCACGACGTTGCTTCAGATCTTCATTGTTCGCCTCGATCTTCGCGACAGCAGCAAGCCGATGTCGAAGTTGCCGACAGCGGGCGTTTAAATTGCGCCACTTCGGGTTGCGCGGACGAACCGCAGCGGCTAAGCCCTGTTGATCCAATTCCTTCTCGCAAGCGGTCAACTCCGTACTTGCGTTAGAAAGTTGCCATTCCAGATTTGGTCGTTTCTGTCCCATAGTCGATCAATTGGCCTCAAAAGGAAATAACTTGCCGACAGATTCGGCAACAAACGAATGCGAGATTCTGGCAGGAAACGCGATTTCATTCAACGGACGATGAGAGAAAATTGTGAGGATCGGACCAGGAGTCAGGCAACAGAGGACTGCTGGCAGGAGTCAGGCCTTACAACGCCCGTTTTACCGCTCCTATTTTTGTCTCCTACCCCCTGTCCTCTACTGTACTTGAAAAATCGCTTCGACCTCAACCGCGATGTTGCTTGGAAGTGAGCCCATCCCGACCGCACTACGAGCGGCTTTGCCGTTTCCACCCCAAATTTCCACCATCAGGTCGCTGAAACCGTTGATGACCTTGGGATGGTTTTTGAACTCAGCCGTGCTGTTGACCATGCCTAATACTTTGATCACTCGGACGACGCGATCGAGGCTGCCGAGTTGCTTCCTCAGCGTGGCCAACATGGCCAGTCCCACTTGTCGAGCGGCAGCGACCCCTTGTTCTTCGGTCAAATCATCCCCCACTCGGCCACAGATCAGCGTGTCGTCGGACTTCAACGGACCAGTTCCAGAGACGTAACAAAGTTCGCCGATGATCACGACTGGCGAATAAGTCCCAGCTGGCTTCGGGGCTTTGGGAAGTTCCAATTTCAATTCCACGATACGGGCATCAGCGCTCATTGGTCATCCTCCAAGCTACGCAACAAAAAAATCACAGTCCGCACGATAGCGGCTGAGCCGCGAAATCCAAACGAAGACTGGTTCGACGACACGATCAACGATTTGAATCCAAGGCAGGTAAGTCTCACGACCACTTCAAATCGTTTAGATTTCCGAGTTGGCACTCCGGTTAATTCACCAACTCGCCAGTCACCTTCGTCACGATGTCGTTGTTCGCGGCCCAGAACCAATCGAGGTCCGCGCCGCCGTCGAGCATGTCCGCAGTGGCGTCATCCATGATGTGGGCCGAGTCGAGTCCTGCCGCGCGGAGTTCAGCGACTCGGTCGAGGTACTGGTGCGGGTTGCTCCAGATGGCCATGAGGTTATTCAGGACTTGCAGATGATCGGCGTCCCAGAAGTCGCCACCGATGAGGATGTCATCGTCTGCGCCACCGAGGATTGAGTCTTTGCCCGTCCCGCCGATCAGCAGATCGCGGCCAGCGTCTCCGCTGAGCTTGTCATTGCCGTCACCACCGACAACGACATCGTTGCCATCTCCACCGCTGATCGAATCGTTGCCGCCGTTGCCATACAAGCGGTCGTTGCCGTTCATGCCAAGGATTGTGTCGTCGCCGGAACCGCCGGAGAGGAGATCGTCGTTCGAACCGCCGGTGATCTTGTCGTTGCCCGCGCCACCGTCCACGGTGACTGGCATCGCCGCACCGGAAGCGTCGATCACATCGTTGCCGATGAAGGCCGCGGCGCGAGTTCCGTAACGTCCGCCGTCTGGGGCTGCGTCACCATAGACCGTCAGTGGTGAGCCGCTGCCGGTCACGGTGATCGTGTCGCCGCCCGTCGCTCCGCGATTGCCGCCGCCGTTGATGATTGTGAGTCCGCCTTGAGTCGCGTTCGTCGTCAGTGTTCCCGCGACGGTGAACTTGTCGTTTCCTTCGCCGAGTAGCACTTCGAGCTTTTCGAGTTTGCTGAAGTTGATTCCCTTCGCCATGCCAAGTCCGGTGATGCCAGTCGGCGTTGATTGGCCCACGTCATCCGTGCGGCTACCGTCGTTGAAGAGCGTCAGCGAATCAACATCCGCTCGATCGTTGCTCTCGGCTGATGTGCCGCCGTTGACAACCAGCAACCCTTGCAACTTATTGGCGAGATGCGGCGGAGGGGTCACAGCCGCACCGACCAGGATGCCGGTCGTCGGAACATCGCCGGCGACTTCGATCGTGTCGCTTCCGGCATTGCCCGTGATCGTCGTCACGACATTCTTGGTGGTTTCGCGAACGTAGAAGCGATCGTTGCCGAGCCCGCCATCGACTTCGAGATTTTCCATCGTGCCGCTGTAGGTGATCCGTTCGCTGCCGGGTCGCACTTCGCTTCCCGTTCGCAGCTCGCTGCCGCTAACGAGCCCAACTCCGAGTCCCCCTAAAAGCGCGGGGAGCAGTTCGACATACGGATGCGCGGTGGCGTCATTTTGAAGCAGGAATCGGTCGTCACCGGCTCCCCCTTGCACGAGCAGTGAATCAACTCCTTGAGCACCCGTGTCGAGCAGACTCACCGCATAGTTCCCGATGTTCTGGCTGCCGGACGTGAGGATCGTGTAGCGATCGCCGTCGTTCTGGCCGTCCAACGTGAGTGTGTTTGGCAATCTGATGTCAACCGGCGCGGCCTGCTGAAGTTGATGGACTTGGAACGAGTCGCTCCCTTTGCCCCCCATCACGGCGAATTGACCGCTGAGGTTGGCGTTGTCGAAGTGGAACTGATCGTTGTGATCGCCGCCGAAGATATTGGCCTTCAGAGCGTGCATTCCACCTGCGAAGTTCATCGTCGTCCCGGTCAGCTTGGCGTTCTGCGCATCACCACGAATCATCAGCGAATCGCCGGAGTCGATCGAACTTCCCGCTGCGGCAGTGACGTCACCCGCGCTGAAGAGTTCCATCTTCTTGTTGACTTTGATCTGGCTACCGTTGAGCAACACGATGTCACCAAGTCCGCTGGTGGCGAGCGAGACCGTGGTATTGGCTTGGACCAACTGCACCATCAGCGTGCCGAGTTCGCTGATCCAGATGCCGCCGTCCGCCGTCGCCGTGACCATGCCCGGTTGTGGATTCCCCGAATCGACATCGAGGTAATTGGTCGGCGAGCCGATGTCACCTTGGTGCGCGACCAACGTGATGTTGACTCCTTGCACGTCGACGCCGGTGTCGTTGTTACCGTCCAAGATCGAACCGCGATTCGTCGTCAGGCAGACGTCCCCGGTCTTCGAGACGATCTTGCCGATATTCAAGTCACCTGCGTCTTCGGTCAGGTTGATGTCGTCACGAGCAGTCGCGCTGACGAGTCCCTTCTTCTGCAACGAAGAGTTGATCTCAATCGCGTTGGCCTTCGTCCCGATCGAACCTTTAAGAGCCGTGAACAGCAGGTTGTCGCCATACACATCGACGTTCGGATCATTGGCCTGATCGACGATGTTGCCGTTCGTCGCCGAGAGGAACACGTTGCCGCTGCTCGAACCAATCAAGCCGATCTGCAAGTCGCCGGTCGATTCATTGATCAACACATCGCCGTTGCCAGCGACGTCGATCTTACCGGAGCCGACGATGTCGGTCGTCGCTTGCAGATTCACGTCGATCGCCGTGTTAGCTGTCGTGATGTTGATGTTGCCGGTCGCACCAATGCTGGTGAAGACGTAGGTCGAAATCACGTTTGTGTTGCCAACACCGAAGATTCCCAACGGTGCGTTGACGACGCCAACAGCTTCTTTGCGGAAGTGGAATTTGCGAATGAGGTTGTTGACCACGTTCCCGCCGAGCAGAGATTCGGTGATCTTCACTTGGAAGACGGGAACTTGCCCGAGCGTTGTTTGAGCGATCGACTGTTCCAAAGCAAGATCGACGTTATGAGCCGCGATCGTCCCGGCCTGAACTTGGAAGTTCGCGGCCGGTGCGTTGCGATTTACTCCTCGCAGATCAAGCCAGACGTCGCCGCTCGCTTGAATGTTTTCACTCGAAGGGAGTCCCGCACTGGTGACGAGGTCCACTCGCAACCGCGCCGCCGCCGAACCGACATCATTCCCCGCAGCGACAACCAGTTTGTTCGTGCGAATCAGCGAACCCGCACCGGCAACCACGTTGCTCCCCTGAGCAACAATCTGCGTGGTCCCAATCGGATTGTCGATCGTTCCGTTGATCGAAACATTCTTGGACGATCCCGTTTGTTGCAGCAGGTCGATCTGCGTCGGCGCGAAGCTCTGAGCGATGCTGAAACCAAAGTTGTCAATGACGGTGTTGTTCGGGAGAACTGTTTGATCTCTCCCGGTTGAGATCTTCACTTCCGGCTGTTTCGTCGTGTTGACGACGGCAATGCTGCTGATGTTCAACGTCTTGTTGGAATGGTTCTCGATGTGAACCTCATCAAGCGTTTCGCGGAAGGTCATTTTCAACGGCGTGGCGCTCGCGGTCGTCAACGACTGGACGATTCCCAGCGGATTGTTCGGCAGATCGCTCGTTTTGAACGCCGCTGTGCCGGGATGATCGTTGATGATCGGATTCACGTTGATAGCGGTCGGTGTTTGAGTGAAAGTCACTCCGTCCTGCTCAACGATCGAGCCGTCCGCTGCGATGATCAGCACCGCGCGTCCTGATGTCAGCAGCACGTCGGCATCGAACGTGATGACTCGATCGGCGTCACGTTTCCCCTTTTGGTCCGAGTTGTTGGGATCCACGGCGGGAACGCCGACACCGCTGACAAGAGCGTTGACTTTCAAGTCGTGCGTCGTGATCTGACTGTTGTCATCCACATGCACGGTGGCGTCCGTGTCGACATCGGCGATCAACGTCGCGGCGGCACCGACGAAGAGTCCAGTGGAGGTTGCAAACGATGAGTAGCTGATATTCACTTTGGAGATGTTGGCCTCCAACAACAGGCTGCGGTTGCCAGTCAGTAAAGCTCCGGTATGTACCGTGACGTCGGCATCATCCCAAAGTTCGACGCGAGCCAACGCATCAGAATCGGCTGCGGCTCCGCCTGCGTCGGCCTTTGCGGTTGATGATCCTTGGCTGTTCGTGATGTTGGCGCTCACCACGACTTGGTCGCCCGACAAGACGGCATCTTTTCCGATTTCGGCTTTCGTGATGCCCACCGCATGACCGATGCGCACGCCTCGTTGAGCCGTGCCGACGCCATTGTCGTCCGACGAATTGTTGTCGTCGGCAGAGTCATTGGCACTCGTGTTTGAGCCGATTCCGCCCGCATTCGCGAAGGCGTCCGACTGACCATAGCTATTCGTGGTCGCGGTGACGGTCAGTTTGTGACCGGCCTTCAAGGTCGCGGCATCTTTCACGAATGACTTTGTGATGTAGTCGATGTCGGTGAATGAATCCGCTTCAGCGAGTCCAATTGCACCGAAGCCATTCGCATTGGCGTTCGCGTTCGCGACATGCTGGGAACTCGAAGAGACCGTGAGGTCGCCACCCGCCAGAATTTGCACATGACTCCCAACATCGATCTCGTTGGTATTCAGCGTGTTGGTGTTGGCGATCGCGTGGCCGCTGCCGGCCCCGAAGATTCCGACCGCACCGTTCGAACTGCGAGCATCCACGTTGACGTTCGATGTTGTGGCCAGTGCGACGTTGCCCCCCGCGTCGAGATTGGCCGGTTGATTGGCATCACTGTCTGCAATGATGATATTCACGTTTGGCTTCGCGGTGATCTTTGCCGAGGCACCTTGAATTCCAACAAAGGCCGTGGCCGACCAACCATCGGCACGAACACGCGAGAAGCCGTCACCGCTCACCTGTTGAGCGTTCGCTGCCGGGACATTTGTCGGAGCATTGCCGTTCGAGAGTGCGTCGATGGTGATGTCTCCGTTGGCCTTCGTCGTATGCAGATGAGCGTTCTTGCCCAACGTGCTGATCACCGTTGGATTCAAGTTGACTCGTGCTTTCGATTCCCCAATCGCGAACGCACCGCCCGCATTGGCCTGAGCGTTCGCGTCCCCTTCGTTCGTGTCTGCTGAATGAATGCTGACAGTTCCGGCGATCGTCGCTCCGACGTTTTGGCCGATCGTCGAGCCGACGTTGGTCGTGACATTGGTCGTGGCGACGGTTGATTCCGCCGAGACCAGTCCGCCGCCGGTTCCTTCGACATAAGTGATGCCGCGATCGGTGCCGATCGCTTCGACCGTCAGGCCGCCGAGCATGAGTTGAGCACCGTCGTGGATGATTGATTGCGTGGACTTGCCAACGGTGGCCGTGGCGACAACATCGCCAAAACTGACGAAGCCAGCGATCGAAACTCCGTCACCTTCCGCATTGGCGAGGTTTGCGGAATCGCTATGAACTTTCAGTGTTCCGCCCGATGTGATGTGCGTGTTGCCAACCTCGCTCAGAACGTCAGCAGTTGCGGTCGCGTTGGCGACGGCTCCGGAGTCAGCGGCGAACAAGCTACCGCCAACGGCTCCGGAGGTGGCTTTGCTGGCGTTCGCGGAATTGATGGCTTCGACGGTTACATCACCGCCGCCATTGACGAATGAGCCGTCGTCGATCGAAGCGTGAATCGTCTGTGCGAGGATCGCTTCAGAAACGGTCTTACCAACCGAGGCAAATCCCGCGAAGCTCGCTCCGCCGCTGGTAGCAGTCGCGAATGCTCCGGAAGATTTGGCTCGCACGTTGATGTCTGTGTGAGCGGTCACGTTCCCGGCAAGGATGGCTTCGACTTGCTTTTTAGTATCTCCGGCAGACGGATGGATGTAAGCATGCGAGGTCGCACCTTGAGCGGACGCGAGCAGTCCACCTCCCGCCGCTGACGTTATCGCGACGGCATGTGAGTTCTCATCGAACGCTTGGACGCGGATGAAGTCAGCGTTGGAAGTGAGTGTGCCGGTCGCTTTGGATCGCGTGGAGCCTTCGACAAGAGCGTCTGCTTGCACGCTTCCCGAAGCACCGACCAAGCCCGCTGCGAAGCCGATGCTGTTGGCGTCAGTCTTGTTTGTGGAGTGCGAATCGACCTTGATGGCTCCTTGAGCGATCACTTCGGCATTATCGATCTGAGCGAGGTTATCGACGTCGATCTTGGCGAGTGCTTTGGCCGCGCTGCCGTTGAGCACTCCGACCGAAAGGGCTTTGGTGTTGGCTGTCGCTGTGTTCTTGGTGTTGGAACTAACCGAGACGAACGGTTGCGATCCAGAGCCAGCGGTGTGAATGATGGCTCCTGATTGCACCAGTGCTTTGACGCTGCCATCCACGGTGGCATTGGCGACCGAACTGCCTTGGCCAGCCAGCGACAGGCCGAACGAACCGCTCGCGGCGGTGACTGTGTTTGTCGAGTCAGCAAACAAGACGACTGGTCCCGTCGTGGCGATCGTGGCATCGCCGACAACTGCCGAGACAGTCATGTTGATGGCGGCATTCGCGACAGCGGCCTGTGACCCGAATGCTCCGCCGCCAATGGCGTCGCCCTTCGCGTCTGCCGAACTGAGGTTTGTCGCGGCGACGTTGAGCGAACCTGCATTGACTGTCGCACCACTCGCGATATCGGCGGTCACGCTGCCAGTGACAGACAGGTCCGACGTCCCCGCTCCGTTTCCAGAAAAGAAACCGACAGCGAAGGCGTCAATCTGTGACGTGAGCGTGTTGTTCGAGGCCGCGTTGACTGCGACCTTGTCACTTGCATCGACGTTCGCATCGCCGATGTGAGCGACGACAGTCGGAGTGACGGTGGTCTTGGTGATGCCGTTACTCAGCCCATTCAAGGCAGAGGCGTTGCCAACTTTCACGGCGGTAGCAACCGTGTTTGTCGCGGACGCATTGACGTTGAGGCTGGCGACATCGGCGAGATCCGCTCCGTCGTTGATGATCGCGGTCGTCGTGACGTTCAAAGTCGGCGTCACTTCCACTGATCCAGCTGCCGCCAACGCAGCCAAACCGTATCCAGTTCCCGTTGTATCCAGATCGGCCTTCTGAGTCGCTCCGACGGTGACGTCGGCCCCGTGTTGAATCTCTGCGTTGAAGCCGACACGAGCGGTTGTGTCGCTCGTCAACGTGAAGCGAGCTTCGTTGAAAGCGACAGCGATTCCGCCACCAGCACCGCCATAGACTGCTTGCGCGATCGGCGTTGTGGTTTCGTCGTTCGCTTGGACCGTGACGTCGCCGAGAGCGTTGATCGTATTGCGATCGCCGACGGATGCCTGAGTGGTGTTCGTCACGTTGGCGATGCTGATGCTCGCACCGACGCCGAGCAGTCCGACGGCTGTTGTCCCCGTTGATTGTTGGATGTCGTAGTTGTTGGTCGCGGTGACGCTGACGTTTCCCTTGGCCACGATTTCGGACTTGAGTGCGTTGCTGCCGGCGTCGTCGATGATGGCGGCGGTGATCTTGCCAGACGCATTGCCGGTAAGCGCGTCGTTGAGCGATGGGTTATTGAGGTTACTGGCTTGATTGCCGCCCTTCTGAGCGAGCGGATTGCTGCCGACTGCGGTTGAGACATCTTGCGTTTTCGCGACGCCGCTCACTTGGACTTTGAGTGATTGGCTGGCGTCGCCTTGAGCGGGCTTGGTGAACTCGGAGTTCGCGGCGGCGTCGGTTGCGGCACCGAGGCTCAGGAACGAGACCGCTCCTGACAGGCCGATGAGTCCGCCGCCGAACGCTTTGACGTTCGACGTCATTGAGTGATCGCTGACGGCATCGACGGTCACGTCGCCACCGGCAGCGATCTTCGTTTGTTGTCCGACTTCCGCGACCGCTCGATTGCGGATCGCGCTCAAGTCGACCGAGGCACCGGCTGCCGCGAGTCCCGCTCCGACGGTTCCCAGATCAGTCGAAATCGCAGCCGTGTCGTTCGCGGCGATGGTCACAGTCTGCGCCGAAGTGCCGTCACCCGGCAGGCCGATTTGATTGATCGCACTCGGCACAGCATTCGGAGAGTTGCCGGTGAGTACAAAGGCTTCGGTCGTGGTCTCGATCGTATTGACAGCGACTGAGCCGGCGAGCGAGACGAGTCCGATGCCGTCGGAACTCGCTGCTGTCGTGATCGACTCGTCGCTGTCGGCGATGACCGACAACGCGCCGATTGCCACAAGCTGACTGCCGATGGCCTGAGCTTGCACCGTGTTCACGATCGAGTTGATGCTGATCGCCGCACCACCCGCGAAACCACCGACACTGATTGAGTTGACCGTCGGCGTGATCGTGGCCGTGTCGTCCGCTCGAATGTTGAGGAACCCGAGCGACGCGACATCGGCGTTCCGCACGAACGCTTGCGTGCTGGCGTTAATGTCGGCGATCCCGACCGTGCCCGCCAGCGAGAAGAATCCGCCGGTCGCGCCGGACAAGTCTTGTTGAATGTTCTCGCGAGACGTCGCACTCACTTCGACGTCTTTGCCATGCACATGAGACGGAGCGATCGTCGCGTCGTTGCCGCTTTCGTCGTTGTCGGAGATGAAGGCTCGCGTGTCGTTCGTGATCGTGGTTCGATCGACTGTGCCGTTCGCTCCAACCGCACCGATCGCGGTCCCGCCAGCACTGGTGGCGAACGACACATCCGATTCCGCTCGCACGAAGACATCGTCGCCGAAGTTCGCGGCCGAGTTCACCGTCGAGCTGGCGATGAACGCGTCCGTTTGATCGTTGATCGTATTGACCGTCACGACGCCGCTGAGTCCCACGAGACCTCCTGACGTGTTGGCCGCAGTGACGTTCTCTTTATCAATTGGTTGCTCCGCGGTGTGAGCGATGACCGCCAGACCGTTGAGGCTGCCGACCGTTTGAACGCCGCTTGTCTCGTCCCACTCCGGAATGTCGAGCGAACTGCCGATCCCCTTTGCCGCGACCGATGTCCCTTCGTCGATGAAGGCTCGCGAAGTGTTGTTGAAGTTGTTGACGACGACCGTGCCGCCCGCTCCGGCCAGAGCAAGTACGTTGCCCGCTTGGCTCGCTGCGTTGATCTGCGTGTAACTGCCCATGTCCGCTTGCACGAGCACGTTGTTCCCGACATTGATCGTGGAGTTGTGGCTGATGAACGCTTCGACGTCGTTCGCGATGTTCGTGATCGCCACATTGCCGGCAACCGCGACCACTCCCTCACTCACGCCGACAACAGTCTCATGAAGTTCCGAATCTTCATTCGCCTTCACCAGCAAGTTGCCCTGCGTCGTCAGTTGCACGTGATTATCAACCGACGCGGTGATGTGGTTGTGAACGTCGTTGATCGTCTCGGCGCTCCCGACTCCGACCAGCCCGGCGTTTTCCTGATCGACGGTCGCGAACACAAGCGACGTGTCGGCCGCTTGCACCGAGACATCGCCGACCGCTGTAAAGAACACATCGTTGAAGATCTCGGCTTTGACCGTGTTGCCAACATCGTTGATGGCGAGTCCACCACCCACTCCAACCAGACCCTTCGACGAGCCGACCGCTTTCGAGTTGATCGTTCCGGACTTGCTTGCGAGCAGCGACAACGAGCCGACCGAATGCGTTCCGTTGTAAATCGCGGCAGTGACGTCGGCCTGCATGATGTTCTTCGCGACTCCACCAGCGACCGCGCCAACTCCGGCCGACGCGGAACCAGCATCGCTCGTCAGGTGCGACGTCTCGACCGCATCAATCGTTAGCGACGAGTTCGAGAAAATGCCGGCTCCTTGTACGAGTGCCGTCACTTTCGGTTTCGCGGTGATCGTCGCGACGGAACCGCCGACGCCGACACCCGCGCTGAAGGCCACCGTATGAGCGATCGCACTCGCATCGTTTTCCGAGAACGCGAGGACCGAAACCGGTCCCGTCACAACCACCTTACCGCCGATTTTTGCCGTGACGATTGGCAGCACATCGGCGGTCGCCAGCACCGCATCGCCCGCCGCGAACAATCCACCGGCGGCCGCCGTCGCGGTCGTGGTGGCTGTGTTCGTGGCATCCGCCTTGACCTCCAAGCTGCCGCTATTTGGCACTTGATTCACGAGCAGGCCGACTTGTCCGGTCACGGTCGCATCGGTCGTTCCGATGGTCTCGGTGTGTACCGAGACGACACCAACTCCAACCGCTCCGATCGCGTCACCGTCACCCGTTGCCGTCGCGCTGTTGTCTGAAGTGGCTGCGACACTCGTCGCACCCGTCACTTGAACGATCGCATCCCCGTCGATTTTCGCCAGCACAGTCGGACTCGCGGTCGCGTTGACGAGTGCTCCGCTGATCCCGACCACTCCCGCGCTCCCCGCGAGTCCATTCGCAACCGCGACGTTCGACGCCAGCGCTTTGACTGCGAGATTCTGGCCGCTGTTCACCGAACCATCGACGATGGCCTGCGTGCTTCCGTCAGCATGAGCATTCACGATGCTGCCACCGAGTGACGCTCCCAAGCCGGCCGAGACCGCGCCGCCATCGGCGTTCGCGAGCGACGATCCGAACGACTTGATCGAAACGTTACCGCTCGCCGTCAACTGCGCGTTCTGGCCGACGGTCGTTGTGACGTTGGTCAGCGCGTTCGCGGTCGCGTACGTTCCGGAACCTGATCCCAACACGCCCAGTGTTGCCGCATCGGCGCGAGCTCGCGCCTGTTTGCCGCTGGCTTTCACGCCGTTGTGATTGTTGCGAGCTTCCAGCGTGATCGTCCCCGCGTTGATCGTGACGAGACCGTCGATCGCCACGGCGACGTTCGCTTCGAGCGTTGCCGTGGCGATGCTTGCTCCCACTCCACCCAGACCGCCCGCCGCCGTCAGCACATCGGCGAACGCTTCGTGTTCCGCCAACGCTTTGACAGAAACGTGACCGATCGCTTTGATCGCCGACGTCACTCCGACCGACGCGGTGACATTCGGTTTCACGTCGGTGAACGCGAAGTTTGCACTGATCGCGAGACCGCCCGCCGCCACCGCAAACGTCTGGTTATGAGCAATGATCGTCGAGTCCGCGGTGACGTCCAAACTGCCAACTGACTGTCCCGCTTTCTGTCCGATCTGTGCGCCGGCCAGAACGGTCGCTGCCACTGAACCATCGACCGTCAGTCGCGTGAACGACGCTCCGAGTGCTCCACCCCCCGTGGCGACCTGAGCGGTTTTAAGATCCATATTTTGATTCGCGTCCGCCAAAACCGTCACGGCATCCGCTGCGATGACGTTGCCGATTGCTGCTTGCACAACGCTCGTATCGTGAACGTCAACCACCGCCGCGCCCAAACCGAGGAAACCGCCGAGTGCTCCTGCCAGCGCGAGTTCTGTGACTTGTTCGTTCAGCAAGGCTTTGACTTCGATGTCGTCACCGGCGGTCAGCGTGCCCGCTGACAACGCGCTCGTGTTGGCGGCGATGCTCAGCACTCCCACCGAAACTCCGACGCTGGCCGCTCCGGCAGAAACGCCACCGAGCTTGATATCGACGTTGATATCTTCATTCGCCTTCACGCTGATGTCGTCGCCCGCGGTGACGTTCGAGCCTTGCCCAACGAACGCACTCGTCCCCGCTGCGGCTGCTCCGCTGTTGATTGCGTTGTTGAGACTTTCTTGATCCGGCGCACTGCCATTGAGCTTCGAGGCCGACATTCCGGTGATGTCATCCACACGACTTTCGCTGCTCTTGGGATTCACATTGGGACTCTTGCCAAAGCTGTTCAAGCCACCGGCGAGCTGTCCCTTGCCAGTGTCAGCTTGCTTGGTTGCGTCTTCGTCGGCAGCCTTTCCATCGTTGCCTTTGCCAGCGTTCGCACTGTTGCCGTCGCTGTCTGAGTAATTCTTCTGCAACGGCGTGCCGATCGACCAAACCGAAACAGTCCCCGCCAGACCGACCACTCCCGCACTCACGCTGAAAGCGATGCCGTCGAGTTCTTTGATTCCGACCGCGTTGACTTCGACGTCGTTCTTGGCGTTGACTGTCACGTTCTTGCCGATGCCGGCCAGGGTGTCGTTTCGCAGTGTTCCGTAATCGACGCCACCAGCGCCCGCCCCAGCTCCACCAGCGATCGCACCCGCGAACGAGATGACATGTGCGTCATTCGTCGCGTTGACGTACACGCTTTGATTGGCGTTCGCCAAGCCATTGTTCGTTTGATTGATCTGTACGCCGTCCTTGATGTCCGCCGTCGTCTTGGATTCAACGAGCGTCACCGTCACGCCGCCGGAAACTCCGACATAACCCGCTCCGACCGCGAGGGCCAGATGGAAAATATCCTCCGTCGAACTCGCTTGCACGATCACGCCATGAGCGGTCGTCGTTGCGAGGCTCTTGTCGCCGTTGCTGTTGTTGATGTCACCGTTGACGATTCCAGAAACTCCCGTCCCCGCGCCGCGACCGTCAACCACCGCTCCGGTGTCGATCCATGCTTGAGTGCTCTTCGAGACGTTCATCACGCCAACCGCACCGCCCGCGCCGAAAAAGCCGACCCCACCACCGCCAGAAATGACCGCGATCTTCGTGTCATCGGTTGCATTCACGACAACGTCGCCACCAGCGAACACCGCCGAATTCGATCCGATGGCGGCTTGCGTCTGATTGTCGAAACTCAAGACATCGACGCCCGCACCGATACCGACGAGACCGCCAGCAATCCCGACTCCGACCAACAAGATGTCTTCCGTCGCATGAGCTTCGACCGTCACATCGTTCTTGGCATTCGCCGTCGCGTTGGCGGTGACTTGATTCACTTCGTCCCAACCAAGGTACGCTTCGGTCGAGTTCTTCAGCACAGTCACGCTTGCCGCCGGAGCGACACCGACTTCGCCACCCGCAACGCTCCCCGCGAATGCGACGTGAGCAAAATCGCTTCCCGCCGCGATCCGTACCGATTGAGCTGCGTTACCGGTCGAAGTGTCTTGATTCACGATCGCGTTCTGACCGACATACGCGCGAGTCGTATTCTCGATCACGTTGACTCCCGCCGAGATCGCGACCGCAACCGTGCCACCCGCCAAACTGACTGAGTAGTCTTCGATGTCATCGCGATTCGTCGCCACGACCGAAAGTCCGTGGAAGCCGCTCTGCACTTCCGGCGTGACGACTCGCTGCATGGTCAAACCCTGAGCGTTTGCGTTGTCCTTTCCATCTTGATCCGTGTCGGTTGGACCAACTTTGGGCAGACCGACTTCACCCTTCGCGCTCAAGTCACCGGCGGTGACGTTGGCGGTGATGTCGGATTGCGCAGCCGGATTACCATTCGGGACGGGTTTTCCCATCGCATCGGTTTCGGCGGGCCTGCTGGTGTTTTGAATGCCGGTCGTGTCCTTTGAACTCGCCACATACGTCTCGACGTATCGCCCGGTGCGAGCATCAAGCCCCGCTGTGTTGCCGTCGGCAGTTACCTTCGCACTATCGCCGAGGAACGCTTCGGTCGTCTTGTTCGTGATCGTCACTGCCGCACCCGCTGCGACTCCGACTGTTCCAGAAACAGCGAGCACTCCGACGACTTTGTCTGCTTCCGTTTGATCGTCCGCCGCTACGACGATGCTGCCGTTGGCGTGAACGTCGCCCGCTCCGGCAGACGCAACGTTGTCACGTGGATCGTCGCCGATGAACGCTCGCGTGCTGACGTTGAGCACATGCACGGAAGCATCGAGCGAAACGCTGACACTGCCGCTCGCCGACACACCCGCCGCAACCGACGTGATGTCTTCCTTCGAGTTCGCATTGACCAGCACATCCCCTTCGACATTCGCGATCACATTCGAGTCGATGAACGCCGTCGTCTGCTTGTTGATTGTCGCAACATCGGCACCGATCCCGGCACCGACGCTTCCCGCAGCCGCCAACGAACCGGCGACCGACACGATCGTCGTCGTGTCATTCGCAAAGACGACCACATCCGGCTCTCCGGCCAACGCGCCGTTTGTCGCGGTGATCATCACATTGCGACCGATCACAGCCGTCGTTGTCTCATTCAGAACGTTGACGACCGCCGCTCCCGCGACGCTCACGGTTCCTGCGGCTCCGCCTGCCGCCGCGATCGTGATGAGTTCTTCGCTCGACGTCGCATTGACCGACAAGCCGTTGCCGCCGGTCGTCACGGTGGACCAATCGCCGACGCGAGCCTCAACGATGTCGTTGTGAACCAGCGTCGTGTTCGAGGCACCGACTCCCGCCGTCCCCGCCGCTCCGACTGCACCGGCAACCATCGTCGTCGTGAATGTGTCGTTTGCCGCGAGCGTGACCGAACTGCCCGCCATCACCGCCGCACCGTCGTTCGCGTTCGTGCCGTTTTCAATCACCGCTCGCGTGGTCGGCTCGATGACTTGGACCGCCGCTGAGAATGCGATGCCGACATCGCTGCCAACACCGGCGTTCGCTGACACCGACACGATGTGTTCCTGCGAGTTCGCCGACAGCGAAATAGCCTTAGTGGTCGTGACGTTCGCGTCGCGGCTGATTCCCGCTTGCGTGTCCTTGTGGATGATTCCCAGATCAAGCCCCGCGCCAGCTCCTGCTCCGTCCGCACCGATGCCGATTGAACCCGCTGCCGAATTGAAGTTCGTCGTGTCGGTCGCCGTAATCGTCAGCGAGCCGCCGTTGACTGTTGCTCCGCGATCAATGCCCGCGTGAGTCGTCGTCTCATCAAGGTTGATCCCGACCGACGCCGCGAAGCCGAACGTCCCCGAACTGCCGCCGCCGCTGATTGCCAGCGAACCCAATTGCACGCTCGGATCGGCAATCGACTTGCTGCCGTTGTTGTTGATGACGTCGGGCAGATCGAGCAGCGGGAACATGCCGATCGCGTGCGTCGCCGAGACATTGATCGCGCCAGTCGCGTCAACGGTCGCACCCGTGCCGGCTTTGTTCGGATCGCCGATGCTGGCGATCGTCTGCGAGCCACCGGTCTCATTCCCTTCATTGCGTCCGATGATGTTGATTGCGACCGCTGCCGCGACCGCCGCATCTTCCGAGAACGCTCCGGCGACGGCTGCCGCTTGGGTCCGCATCGCGTGACTCGCGGTGACGGTCACGGTGCCGGACGCTCCGCCGGTCGAATGCAAATGCGAATCGTCCGCGGTCATCGCGGTCGTGTCGGCATTGACGACGTTGATCGCGACGACACCGGCGATCCCCGCGTCCCCGCTGTTGCCGGCCGCTGCGAACGCGGTCGCTGTGTAGTCGTTCGTCATGTTGGCGGGAGTCACCGCCTCCACCGTGATGCCGCTGCCAGTGACGGTCGATCCTTCGCCGATGAACGCTGTGTTCGTCAGCGACACGACGTTGAGCGCGACAGCCGCACCGACGCTGATGTTGCCACTCTGAATATCAACCGCGGTACTGTCGGATTGCGAGTGCGCGACGACATGCGCCGGAGCACTGACCGTGACCGAACCGGTCGTCGTGACGTCCGCTCCGTGCGAGATGATCGCCGTGTTGTGAATGCTCAGCACATTCACCGCGACCGACGCCGCGACACCGACGCTGCCGCTGGACGATCCCGATTCGGAACTTGAATCGCTATTGGCGCTGCTGGTGCTGTCATTCGATTTCGCAACGTCGTTGCCGCCGTCTGTTGTCGCGTTGGGCTGATTGGCCTGCTTGCTGGATTCGGAATCGGAGTCATCGCCGTTGCTGTCACCGCCGCCGGCACTGGCCGACACGACGATCGTGCTGGTCAATTCCATTTGCGACGCGACCAACACTTGGCCTCCGGCGTTCAGGTCGCGTGCGAGTTCCGCCTTTGCCGTTTCCGTGACGACGTTGACTCCGACCGAAGCACCGACCGCCGCGTCGCTGCCGGTCGCTGCCGCGCTCGCTTTTGTGATCGTCTTGCTCGTGTGATCGGCTTTGATCGTCGCTGCGCCGGTCGTGTTGATCGCGCCCGCACCGGTGCCGACGTAAGCGTTCGTGTTGTTCTTCGCGATGACGACGGCGATGCCCGCTCCGACACCGACATCTTTTGCTTTGCCGCCGTTCTTGGCTTCGGTGTTCATGGTGTGATTGGCGGTCGCATCGACGGTGAAGCTGCTCGCCGAGCCACCGTTCCATGCGACGCCGTCTTTGATCGTCGCAGTCGTGTCGTGATAAACGAGGTTCAGCGCGATCGACGCACCGACGCCATCCGACGGCGGATCGCCCGGCTTGCCAGGAATCACCGCAGGCAAAGCGTTCGCCGTGTTGCTCGTGACGGACACTGCGTTGATCGACACATCGCCGATGCCGCTCCCGAAATCGCTGCCGTCGGCCAGCGTCACATTTGCTCCGCCGCTGATGATGGCATCCGTCTTCACCGCGACGAGATTGACCGCCAGCGAACCGGCGACTCCGACATCTTTGCCACCCGCTCCCGACATCGCTTCGGCGCTGAAGGTGTGCGTGTCGATCGCTTCGCTGGCGACGTTGGTCATCAACGCTTCGACGGCGAGTCCGTCCGCCGCGATCGTCGAATTGCCGATGTGCGCGTGATTGCCGACATTGGCCACGTTGATCGCGACCGCCACGCCGACGCCGTCGTCACCCTGAGTTGCGATGCCGCTCGCGTCCGCTCGTGCGTCGGCATTTTGCATTGATCGCACAGTGAGCAAACCGCCGGCGTTGATCGTCAGGCCGTCCGGGAGTTCGGTAGTCACGTTCGCATCGACGATGCTCACCGCGACCGCCGCCGCGACCGTCACCGCGCCGCCGTTGGAGTTCTTATCTCCGTTGTCGGCGGTCGTCGCGGTCGCTTTGTTGTCGGTGCCGGAGGACATCCCGCTGTTGTCCATCGACTGCGAATTGCCGACGCTCCGTTCGTCGTCGATGTTTCCTTGAACGCTCTGTCCCGTTCCGCCGTTGCCGTCTTTGTCGCTCTTGTCTCCTTGAGCACCTTTCGCGCTGGCGGTTGCGGAGGTTGTGTGGACGCTCGACGATTGTGCGGTGAACGACATCGCGGAACCGCTCGACAAACTGCGAGCGGTCGTCGCTTTCACGTTCTCTTGGACGAACGACAAGCCGAGTGCCGCGCCGACCGCGGCATCTTTCGCTCCGTCCGCTTCGCCGGTCGCTTTCGTATCGACCAAGCCGGTGTGTTCGGCGGAAACCGTCATCGCATTGGAAACACCGAGCGTTCCGTTCTGCGTGCCGATGCGAGCTTCCGTCGTGTGAAACGCGAAACCGAGCGCAACGACCGGAGCGATGGATTCCTCACCGCCGCTCGCACCGCTCTTCGCTTCGGTGACGACCGAGTGATCCGACTTCGCGTGCATGAACAGGTCTTGAGCGCCGACGAGATTCGCGGAATTGTCCAGCGAAGCGATCGTATCGTAATGCGTGATGTTGATCGCGACCGACGCTCCGATACCGAGCGTGCTGTCCCCCATTCCCTTCTCGGCGGCGTTGGCCATGACGTTCGATGACGTCGTCGAGACCGCTTCGATCTTCGTCTGTCCGATCAGCGGGCCGATGTCGTTGCCGTCGGCCATCGTCACCATCGCACCGCTTTGCACGTTCGCTTCGGTGTGAATGTTGCCGATGCTCAAGGCGAAGGAGCCCGCGACGCC
The DNA here is from genome assembly GCA_043738805.1 of Planctomycetaceae bacterium. Classification (GTDB taxonomy): domain Bacteria; phylum Planctomycetota; class Planctomycetia; order Planctomycetales; family Planctomycetaceae; genus SXKJ01. The sequence goes on from JAYUFI010000909.1 coordinate 18,461, forward strand.
GACGCCGCTGCCGCCGGCTCCCGAAGTGGAATGCGCACCGACGGTGTGCGTCGCATCGCCGGAGACATTTCGCATCGTGGCCGACAACGTCATCCCGTCGGCGGTGACGTTCGCTCCGCTGCCGATCGTGGCGATGTTGTTGACGTTCGCCAGATTGATCGCGACGGCGGCTCCGATCGCCGCGTCCTTGCCACCGATCGCGCTGCCGTCGGCGATCGCTTCCGCGTCGGTGTTCGCCATCGATGTCACCGACAGCGGGCCGTTGGAAACAACAGCGACGTTGTTCGCGATCGCCGCTCGCGAAGTTGTGCTCGCAACGTTGATCGCAATGCCCGCTGCGACGGAGATGTCCCCTTCGGAATCTTTGCCGTCCGAGGCATCTGCTTTCGGATTGGCCGGCGCATCCGAGTTACCGCGAGCACCGCGACCAGATGCCGCCGCATCACCGGCGGCTCGTTGGCTCGCTCCCTGATTGTTCACGCTCTTGTCGTCGGAATTCGGATCAGTCTTGTCACCCTTCGCGCTCGCCTTCGCAGTCGCCTTGCTCTTTGAGGCTTGATTCGCCGCGAGCGACATCGAACCGCCTGATGTCATCGAGCGATTTAACTCGGCCAGCGTTTGATCGACGACATAGTTGATCGCCACCGCCGCACCGACCGCCGCCTTTCCTTGTGTCTGATTCCCTTGACCGAGCCCTTGACCTTCCTGGCCCTGACCTTGTCCCTGTTGATTGTTTTGAACCGGCTCATCGGTGACACCCTTCGCGTCACCTTTCGACTCGGTGTTAATCAGCCCGGTGTGCGTCGCCGTCAGCGAAACGTCGCCGGTTGTCGCGATCGCGGTGTTGCCGGCTTCGACGCGAGCGATCGTGTCATGATGAGCAATCGCGATCGCGACCGAAGCGGCGATCGAAGTGCCGCCGGCCGCTCCCGCTTTCGCCAGCGTGTCCATGCTGTTGTCCGACAGCGCTGACAACGAAAGATCGTTCGCGTTCGAGACACGAGCGTTTTTGTCGATCACCGCGCGCGTCGTCAGATCATTCACATGCACGGCGACCGACGCACCGATACCGAGGCTTGTTCCCGTCGCGTTCTCGACCGGAATCGCATGAGCGATCGTGTTCGTCGTGGATTGAGCGAGCAGCGCGAGGTTCGAGCCGTGAGCATCAATGTTCGCTCCGGCAGCGACAACCGATTCGGTACGGATCACCGCGACGTTGACCGCGAGCGCACCCGCCGCGCCCGTGTCGGCTCCTTGACCTTTGCCGCTTGCGCCCGATTTCGCTTCGACCGAGATCGTGCTCGGATTCGTCACGGCACTCAGATGAACGTTGTTCGCGTCGAGGCTGACGTTGCCGGAGATCGTCGCCTTCGTGCTGAAGTCCATCGCACCGACACCGACTGCGATGCCAACACCGGTTGTCCCTTCGCCGGTTGTTGTCGTGCCGTCGGCGATCGTCGTGATTTGATGCGTTGAGACCGAGCCGATGTTGATGTTGCCGTTCGTGGAAGTCAGTGAGCCGCCAGTGATGTTGGCCTCCGTCGAACCGGTCAGCGTATGCACGGCGACAGCAGCCGCGAGCGTGATGTCGCCGCCGGAGGTTGTCGCTTTGTCGTTCGTGTTCGGGTTACCGTCAGGATTCGCCAACGTTTGCTGAGTCTCGGTCATCGTGTTCGGATCGCCGTCGTCGGTCGCTCCGTGCGGAGCCGCAAACGCCTTTGTCGTCACCGTGCGATTCGTCAACGCGGCGAGCGTCAATAAATTCGTCGCCGTGATCGCGGCGTTGTCCTTCACCAAGAGCTTGGAATGCCCCTCGATCGTTGAGACGGCGAGCACCGCACCGCCGTTCGAATCTCCTTGTTGTCCATCGGCGGTCGTCGTCGCATTGACGTTGTCCTGAGTCGCGATGAAGACATCTTTGTCGGCGACCAACGTGGCCGAATCGCCGATCGTCACATCGGCGTGCGACACGACGACAGAGACCGCGATCGAGGCGTCTTGCTTCTTGTCGTTGTTCGGATCAGCCCCCGCCTGCGTTCCGCGAGCGACCGACGTCGTCACGTTGGACGTCGCCGCGATCGTGATGTTGCCAGCGGTGTTGTCACCAGAAGCGTTCGCGTGAAGACTGGAAGCTCCGTCAACGGTCACCGCCGCATCCGACTTCACGACCACTTCCGCCAGATTCACCTTGCCGCTCATCAGCGTGGCCGAGTCGATCGACACATTCGCGACCGAGTTCGCGGCCAAATGGATGTTCTTTCCGGTCAACGATCCGCCGTTGACTCCGACCGAGACCGACGGCATCGCGAGCGGGTCAAGCGACTTCGCATCACCGTTCGTCGTCGTCACCGTTTGAGCGGCCGTCAGCGAAATATCGCCAGTCGTCGCGATCGAACCGGTGACGATCAAGTCGGCATCGCACGTCAAATTCACATTGCCAACCGCCGACACCGCACCGCTGACAGTCATCGTGTTGCCGTTGACCATCGTCACGTCGAGTTCGCTCGGCGAGTACAACGTCGCGCCGCTCGGAGCGATTGTCACCGTGTCCTTGATCAACGGCAGCACCCCCTTGATGCCATCAAAATGGACGTCGATCTTGACCGCCGCCGGATGCAGCCCGGTGTTGTTCGCAAGGTCGATCAGCAACGCCTCCTGAAACTCAACCGTCTTCCCCATGACCTGCGTCGAGTAACCCGTGACGTTGACGTCAATCTCCGATGTGAAGGGGGCCGACCCAACGACGACATTGCCGCGATCCACATCCACCAACTGCAGGACAGCCACACCCCGACCGTTATCAGCAACCCGCAACATCAAATCCACTTTTCCGTCCAACAACCCGGTTGGATTGGACACGTAATCCAGATTCGCGAGATCGACCGTGTAATCAATCGTCGTCAGCACCAGCCGCTGCTCCAAAGTCTCCGCCGCAGCCGGCTCGCGACGCATCAGAGATTTGGACATCCTCACACCGCCACTCGGAATCAGCTTGTTCGCCAATGTTTCCAGCCAGTAGCCCAAACCAGTTTTCTTGCGAGACGCTGCACAACGAGACGATTTACGGGACGGTGATCGCATAACAAACCCCTTTGGACTGAATGATTTCGCGCCTGCCCGTGCTCACGTTGCAAAAACGCAATCGAACGAGCGGCTTTCTTGCTAGGCTGTCCGAGGTCACCGTCCGGACAAAGAAATCCAAAAGATTTGGGAAACGGACAAACAAATCCCGAAAATTTTGAAAATACCGGGAGGCTCGTGCGACACAAACAGGAAACCCCGCGTGTGTTCGTTGAAGGGTGTCCTTTCAACGATTCACGCGGGGCGTGTGTAGACGGCAATTCATAAATTCAGGCGGGCGAGAGTGCCGATCCACCAAGTTATTTTACAGACGGAGTCACATCCGACTCGCGTCGCCGAGCCTCGGTGCGGATCACGCGGTGGAAGTGCAGTTCGACTTCGCGATCGACGACGCGACGCAAGCCCTCGACCAAGCACGACGGCTCGTGGTCGGATTCCCCCTGCCGCTTGACTGCTTCGAGTGGCGTGCCGGGTTCGACGGTGAACGTGCTCTGATGGATGATCTGATTGCCGGCATCAAGTTCCGGAACGATGAAATGGACGGTCGCTCCGAACGTCAGCATGTGACGGCTGTAAGCGTCCTCATACGGGCGAAAGCCGGGGAATGGCGGCAGCAGCCCATGATGCAAATTGATGATGCGACCTCCGGCGAATCGCCAACAAGTCGCTGGCGGCAGAATACGCATGTAACGTGCGAGCAGAATGAAATCGACTTGGTATTGATCGAAAAGTTCAACCATCCGCGTATTGTCCGGATTTCCTTTCGCATCGCCAACGTCGTGCCAATCGACACCGAATTGCTCGGCAACACCGCGACATGAAGGGCGATTGCCGATCATCACGGCGGGAGTCGCTTTCACTCGACCATCGCGAATCGCTCGCAAAACGGCGAGTGCCGGTTCGGGACGATACGTCGTACAGATCGCGATGCGCGGCGGGCGAGCTTGTTCGTCACGAGCCCACGTGCGGATCGACAAACCTTTCAACTCACCGATCTGATTCATTCGCGTTCGCAACGTGGCGATCGCTTCCTGCTCGACCGGCCATTCCACGCGCAACAACATCGCGAACAGCTTTTCGCTGTCGTGATCGTACATCTGAATTTCTTGAATGTTCGCGCCAGCCGATGCGAGGTAGTGAATGATCGGATCGGCCAGACCTCGATTGTCCGGCCCGACGGCGGTGATCGTAACGTGCATGAGAACTCATCCTTCTTCGCGGGCTTGCGGCCTAGTGTTATTCGGGGCGGAAGGATGATCGTGCTGCCGACGTTTGCCAAGTGCGAGCGAATGCTGCCCGGCGAATCTCGTAGAGCAGGCGGCTCGCCTGCCAAGTCGCTCCTGAAAAGCAACAGGCGAGCCGCCTGTTCTACGATTTAACGATGTCATCTCGCTGCCGGGCGCAGCTTTTGACCGAGGTCGTGGCAGAGGACTTCGAGGCAGCGCGGGACGGCGATGTTCATTTCGATGTGTCGCTCGGTTTCGGCCACGCGCTCGAACAGGCTCATCACGACTTCCAAGTCTTCCGGCGACCGAGCATCGAATCGCTGAGCGAACGACACGGCGGCGGGGATCAATCCGCCCGACGGTTGGCCGGACAAGTGCATCGCCGCCGAACGGAAGAATTGCAAGCCGAAGCGAATCAGCCACGCGGCGTTTCGCCGAGTCGTCGCCGTATCGCTGCCGATCGCTTCGAGGCCCGACGTCAATTGCTCCGTCAGTTCGATCGCGTTGAAGTTCGGGCTTGCCAGTTCGCGGTAAAGCGAGTCGCGCAACTGACGCAATGCCGGATCGAGCAACTGAGCCGCAACGGCCAAGCTGCCGTCGCTCAGTTCCGCGAGTGCCGCCGCTTCGTCCCGTTCTTTGACCCATTCGAGTTGCAGCATCAAGTCCGTCAGATCGGCGGGGAGCAGCGGATCGAAGCGAATCACCTGACAGCGCGAGCGGATCGTCGGCAACAGCGCGTCGAGGTTATCGGCGATGAGCATGATCAACGCTTTCGGCGGCGGTTCTTCCAACGTTTTGAGGAACGCGTTCGCCGCTTCGTCGTTCATTGCGGCGGCATCGTCGATGATCGCGATCTTGCGATCCGCGGCCATCGGCAGCCGAGACAGGTCGTAACAGAGCCCTTCTTTCCCTCGGTTCTCCGGCGGACCCAAGAAGACGTCGATCGTCAGTTCCGACTTGCCGGTCTTGCGACCGACTTCGTGCAAGTCGGGATGACTTCCCGCCAACACTTGCTTGCACGCCGAGCATTCTCCGCAGGCGAGCAATTCTTCATCGGCATATCGCTGACAGAGCAAGCACTGCGCGACCGTGCGAGCGAACAGCCGCTTGCCGATCCCCTCTTTGCCGGCGAAGACATACCCGTGCGACAGCCGGTTGCGATGAATCGCTCGCCGCAGCCATTCGACCCGCTCGCCGTGTCCGCGAATGTTGTCCCACACTGTCATTCGCTCAACTCCGCTGCCATTTCACCGGCGTGATAGCTCGACCGCACAAACGGCCCGCTGGCCACCATGCCGAAGCCCAGCTTCCGGGCCAACTCGCCGATCTCATCAAACTCTTCGGGAGGCACATATCGCTCGACCGGAAGATGCTCCGGAGTCGGTTGCAGGTATTGCCCCAGCGTCAGCATGTCGCAGCCGACGCCGCGCAAATCGGCGAAGACTTCCAGCAACTCGTCGAGCGTCTCGCCGAGCCCCAGCATCAGTCCGCTCTTGGTCAGCATATCGGGCGATTCGTCTTTGACCTGCTTCAGCAGATCGAGCGTTCGTTGATACGCGGCGTTGCGACGGACTCGGTGATACAGCCGCGGCACGGTTTCGGTGTTGTGATTGAACACGTCCGGCCGCGCGGCGATCACTCGCCGAATCGCTGACTTGTTGCCCAGAAAATCGGGCGTGAGCACTTCGACCTTCGCCCCAGTTCGCTCGCGCACCGCCAACACGCAGCGGTAAAAGTGCTCGGCACCGCCGTCTTGCAAATCATCCCGCGTGACCGAGGTGATCACGACATACCGCAGACCGAGCCGCTCCGCCGCTTCGGCGACTCGTTCCGGTTCGTCGATTTCCAACGCTTCGGTCTTCCCCTTCGGCACCGAACAAAACCCGCAAGGCCGCGTGCAGACGTTGCCCAAAATCATGAACGTCGCCGTCTGCTTCGACCAACACTCGGTGCGGTTCGGACACTTGGCACTTTCGCAGACGGTTTCCAAACGGAGATCGGAAATCACGCCGCTGGTGTAAGCCATCCCCGGCTGCGGCATCGGTCGCTTGAGCCAACTCGGCAAGCGGCGTTTCACCAGCGTTGCAGGTTCAGTAAGAAGAACGTCTAACTCAAGCATGTCTGATCTCAACTCACAAAAAGGTCCGCCATCAGGATCACACAGTCTCAAGCCGTCGCGCAGATTGTCAACAGACTCAAGACATGAGGGGCACTTGGCCTTTGAAGAGTAGACATCGCAACGGCCTTAACTGATGAGGCAAGCGACGGTTGACTAATGCCCAAGCGGCCTATTGCGATGTCGGTTCCAGAATCCGAAGCCTCTCTCTCTGACAGATTGACCTAGGCCGTGTTGACATTCTATTTGCGAAACTGGGGCGGGCTGGTAAACCACGTGAGTGGAATTTGCCTCAAGGAGGAGGAATGTCATGCGGCGGTTT
>JAYUFI010000910.1:0-9524 GCA_043738805.1 Planctomycetaceae bacterium
AGACCGGGCGGCCTGCTTGATTCGTGAACTGTGTCGCGAGGTCGATGCCCAACACATCGAACACAGTCGCCATCAAGTCTTGCGGTGTGATCGGTCGGCTGAGCGGACGAGTCACCTTCGAATCCGATTCACCGATGACTTGGCCCATCTTCAAGCCGCCGCCCGACAGTGCGAGCGTGCTCAGCGGTGCCCAGTGGTCGCGGCCCGCGTTCTTGTTGATGCGCGGGGTCCGTCCAAATTCACCGGTGATGACGAGCAGAATCTTCTCGCTCAAACCACGTTCGCGAACGTCATTCACAAATGTTGAAACAGCGTGATCAAGCATCGGGACACGCCCCTTCAACGCCTGATGAATGTTGCCGTGCATATCCCAGCCGCCGTAATTGAGCGTCACGAAGCCGCAGCCGGATTCGCACAATCGGCGAGCGATGAGAAGTTGCTCGCCCAAACCCTTGCCATACTTCGACACAATTTCTTTGTTCTCTTTTTTCAGATCAAACGCATCTGTCGCCTTGCCAAGCACAAGGTTGAAAGCTTGTTGCTCGAACGCATCCAGACCCGACATCAGGCCGGTTCGATCGGCGTCACGTTGAAAGCGATCGAAGCCGTCCAGCAGTGCGCGGCGATCTTCGACTCGTTCGAGCGAAGTTCGCAGCGTCATATTGGTTTTTGCTTGGTTGTTCGTTCCAAACGGCGCGTAACCGGTTCCCAGAAATGCCGGACCATCCGCGCCGATGTTGTCCAAGCGGACGTATGTTGGCATTCCGGTCTCAGGATGATTCGCGCCACGCATGCGAGACGTGATAGAGCCGAGTGAAGGTCGAGTCGGCTGGCCACCGTTATCTGCCGCGCGATTGTCGTAGCCCGTCATCAAGAAGTGTGTGCCGCCGCCGTGACCGCTGTTGGTGTGAGCGAACGATCGCACGAACGCGAAGTGCTCCGCTTGCGCGGCCATCTTTTGGAACTGACCGCCGATCGTCACGCCGGGAGCGGAAGTCGTTACCTCTCCAGTCACGCTGCGATATTCCATCGGTGCGGACATCTTCGGATCGAATGTCTCAACATGCGTCGGACCGCCACCAAGCCAGAGCCAGACCACCGACGTGTCCTTCACAGACTTGCCACTCTTCGCGGCCAACTCGCGAGCCGCCAATAACTGTGGCAGGCCGAACGCCCCCAATCCCAAACCACCGATTTTCAAGAAGTCACGACGGCCAATTCCGTCACAGTTTGGATGAGCGTTTTGAGAAACGAGCGTCAGCATCGGAAGGCAGTCTCTCACTCTAATCTCTTTCATCTTCCGTTCCTTTTCTTCCATTCCTTATTTTTCTCTTCCAAGGTTGGCTCCCTCTTACCAAAGAAGGCGTCTGCTGTCGCAATCCAGAATATACTTTGAAGTACAAATCTCATGACCCTCTGAAGGAATGGATCTGGCTCCGGTTGGCATTCATCCAATTGTTTTCGAAGTTCAGGGTCCATTTTTAATCAGTTCTTTCCAGGTCAATATCTCAAAGCAGAAAGTGAAGAACGAATAGTTGGTCGACTTGTTGCTATCGGCTCAATCGGAATTTCAGCATCAAAGTACGCTGATTTGTTTCATTGGTCAACGTGCAACAACAAGCACCCGCTTGCTGGTCATTTTACTGACCGCCAGAATGTGTCCGCATTCATTGTCCCTCCTAACACAACCACAACACTACCTGACAACAAGGAACACAGACATGGCCGATGGCAACAACAATTTGGCTCACAATGTTTACTTCAATCTCAGTGATTCATCGCCTGCTGCTCAGCAGAAGCTGATCGATGCGTGCCAAAAATACTTGAAGGGACATCCTGGTGAAGTTTACTTCTCCGCCGGAACGCTCGTGCCCGACCTCGCACGACCGGTCAATGATCGAGGTTTTCATGTTGGCCTGCATGTCGTTTTCGAGAACCGCGCGGCACACGATGCCTACCAAGCTCACCCGCGACACATCCAATTCATCGAAGAAAACAAACCGAATTGGGCTGGCGTCCGCGTGTTCGATTCATACGTGAGTTAGAGGCGATTGAGAACGTAGAACAAGCGGCTTACACCACAGACTTCCGTGTCTTCCGTGAAATCCGTGTCCCAATTTTTAGATCAACAGAGTTTTTGGACACGGAGCACACGGAAGACACGGAGGAAATCTCAGTTAATCAACAGACGGCGGTCTCTCGCTATGAACCGAATCCTCTCGCTTGTTGTGTTTCTAGTCCTAGGCCTCTGGCAGCAAGCTCCCCTCGCTGCTGACGAACATGCTGGGATCGAGTTCTTCGAGAAAAAGATTCGTCCGGTCCTCGTGCAACATTGCTACGAGTGTCACGCCGCTGACTCAAAGGCAATCAAGGGAAGTTTGTTGCTCGACAGCCGCGAAGGTTGGCGGAACGGAGGCGATTCGGGGCCGTCGATTGTTTCGGGAAAGCCGAATGACAGTTTGTTGATCAAGGCGCTGCGTCACGAAGACGGGCTGGAGATGCCGCCGAAAGGAAAGCTGTCTGACGAAGTCATCAACGACTTCGTGAAGTGGATCGAGATGGGTGCTCCCGATCCGCGCAAGGGAGGCCCGGTCAAAATCATCAAACGCGAGATCGACATCAAAGCGGGCCAGCAGTTCTGGTCGTTTCAGCCGATCGCAACGCCGCCGGTACCGCACGTGAAAACCACAAGTTGGTCGGACTCCACGATCGACCGATTCATTCTCGCCAAGTTGGAAGCGGCCGGATTGCAGCCGATCGCGGACGCCAGCCGAACGGCGTTGTTGCGGCGTGTCTACTTCGATTTGATCGGCGTGCCCCCTTCTCCCGCCGAGATGGATGAGTTCGCCGCCGATCAATCGCCGGACGCTTACGCACGAGTCGTCGATCGGCTGCTTGCGTCGCCGCAGTTTGGCGAGCGCTGGGGACGGCACTGGCTGGACCTCGCGCGGTTTGCCGAATCATCGGGTGGCGGTCGCTCGATGATCTTCCCCGAAGCGTGGCGGTATCGCGATTACGTCATTCGCTCGTTCAACGACGACAAGCCGTTCGATCGTTTCGTCCTCGAACAACTCGCCGGTGATTTGCTCCCGGCTGACTCACCGCAACAGCGGGAAGAGCAACTCGTCGCGACCGCGCTGCTGGCGCTCGGCCCAACGAACTACGAAGAGCAGGACAAGCTGGCGTTGGAATTCGACGTCGTGGACGAGCAGATCGACACACTCGGCAAGACGCTGCTCGGCATGACGATCGGCTGTGCTCGCTGCCACGACCACAAGTTCGATCCGATCCCGACGCGCGATTACTACGCGCTGGCCGGTATCCTCCGCAGCACGCACTTGCTGATCCACGACAACGTTTCCAAATGGCACGAAACACCGCTGCCGATGTCGGCCGAGCAAGAAGCGGCCGTGAAGCAGCACGATCTCGTCGTCGCCGAGCTGAAAAAAGAAATCGAGGTCGCCAAAGAAGTGGAGAAGAAACTGGCCTCCGCGAAGAAACTCGCCGGGGACGATACCGACGCTCCCGGCACGCCGCGCGGGCCGATCAGCGTCAAAGAATTTGCGGGGCTGATGCTCGATGACACGCAAGCAAAGAAGGTGGGGGACTGGGTCGATTCGCAGTTCAGCAAGCACTACATCGGCGACGGCTACATTCACGACGGCGACAAAGACAAAGGGCAAAAGACGCTGACGTTTTCTCCCACCGTCCCGAAGGCCGGCTTGTACGAAGTCCGCTTGGCCTACAACTCCGGCGACACCCGCGCGACCAACGTGCCGATCGAAATTCTCGATCTCGATGGTGAGCACGATCTCAAGATCAACCAGCGTGTCGTCCCGCCGATCGATCATCGTTTCGTCTCGCTGGGCAAATTCCGTTTCGACACGTCGGGCCAGTGGTACGTCCTCATCAGCAACGAAGAGACCGACGGGCATGTCATCGTCGATGCACTTCAATTGCTTCCGGTCGATGCGAACAAGCCCGCGTCGCCGCCAGACGCAAACAAGGATCTCGCTGCCCAGCAACGCGCCGAAGCGCTCAAGCAAAGAGAGACCAATCGAGCTTTAACGTCGTTAATGGACTACGAAAAACGCCTCAAAGAACTCAACGACAAAGCCCCGTACCGCCCGATGACGATGTCCGTCACCGACGCCAAGCAAATGGAATCGACGCACATCCGCATTCGAGGCAACGTGCATGTGAAAGGAGAACAAGCTCCGCGCGGCTTCCCGCAAGTGGCAACTTACGGCAACGCTCCCGCAGTGCCGGAGCAACAAAGCGGCCGACGCGAATTGGCTGCATGGATCACCAGCCGCTCGAATCCACTGACCGCTCGCGTCACGGCCAATCGGGTTTGGCAGCACCTCTTCGGCGAAGGACTCGTCCGCACTGTGGACAACTTCGGCACGACCGGCGAAACGCCGTCGCATCCGGAATTGCTCGATCACTTGGCGGTGACGTTGCAGCAATCCGGTTGGTCGATCAAATCGCTCGTTCGCGAAGTCGTGTTGTCACGGACGTATCGGTTGGCGAGTAGGGTGGGTCAACCATCGGGCGCCCCACCATCAACGTCGCTAAAAGCGGTGGACCGCCCGATGGTTAGCCCACCCTACGAGGCCGATCCCGAAAACCGTCTGCTCTGGCGACAAAATCGCCGCCGCCTCGATGCGGAGGTGATGCGTGACGCGATCCTCACGGCGTCCGGTTCGCTCGACCGCACGCTGTTCGGTCGGACGATGAAGTCCCCCAAACAAGACGGCCCCAACGCGAACATCGGCGAGATGACCTACGTCTTCGACGACGCTCGCCGCAGCGTTTACACGCCGATCTTTCGCAATCGTCTGCTGGAAATCTTCGAGTCGTTCGATTTCGCCAACCCCAACGTCTCGCTCGGCCGCCGCAACGTCACGACCGTTCCGACGCAAGCGCTCTATTTGATGAACAGCCCGTTCGTGATGGACCAATCCCGCGAAGCCGCTCGCGAACTCCTCTCCGCCCCTTGTCTCACTGACGAGCAGCGTCTCACGCTCGCCTATCGTACAACCCTCGGTCGTTCACCCACCGCTCGCGAACGTGAGATCACCCTGCGAGTCGTGACCCCTTCCGCCGAGAACACCACACCTAGCCCAATCGCCTGGGAACGTCTTTTCCAAGCATTGTTTGCCAGTGTTGATTTTCGATATGTCGAGTGACAGAAGAGCCGAGGTTGTTCGCATCCAAGTTTGCAGAATTCGTCGAGGCGTTTACAGAGTCAGCGACTCGTCAAGCATGAACGTTGTTTTGCTCCCTGCTTCCTGTTCCCTCCCAACTCACTTTTCAAGGAACGCTTGCCATGTCGTATCGTGTTAGCCGACGTCAGTTTCTGGGGACCGCTTCTGCTGCCACCGCGTGGTGGATCGGCATGTCCGACCGATCTTTCGCCGACTCGAAGTCACCGAATGAGAAGTTGAACCTCGCCATCGTTGGAGTCGCTGGTAAGGGAGGTCACAACCTCGATCAACTCACGCAAGAAAACATCGTCGCGCTGTGTGACGTTGATCGCGGCAACCTCGGCAAAGCGGGCGAGCGATTCTCTGCCGCTGAGAAGTTCGAGGACTATCGGCAACTCTTCGACAAGATGAGCCACAAGATCGACGCTGTGGTGGTCTCGACCGCCGATCACACGCACGCTCCGCCGACGTCGATTGCGATCTCACTGGGCAAGCACGTTTACTGCGAGAAGCCGCTGACGCACACCGTGCAGGAAGCGCGCGTCATCGCCGAACTGTCTAAGAAGTACAAAGTTGCCACACAGATGGGGACGCAGATTCATGCCGAAGGGAACTATCGCCGCGTGGTCGAAGTGATTCAGAGCGGTGCAATCGGCCCGGTGCGTGAAGTCTTCAACTGGTGCAACAAAGGTTGGTCGGACGGTCGCTTCGGAGAGAAGAAGCCAGTTCCTGCGAGTCTCAATTGGGACGTGTGGCTTGGTCCGGCTAAAGAACGCGACTATTGCGACAACATTCATCCGGGCAACTGGCGACGCTTCTGGGAATACGGATCGGGCACGTTCGGCGACATGGCCGCCCATGTCATGGACTTGCCCTTCTGGGCACTCGGCCTGCGGCATCCGACGTCGGTTGCTTGCGAAGGTCCGGAACTGCATCCGGACGGAGCGCCGAAATGGACGAAGTGCGATTACGAATTCCCGGCTCGTGGAGATCAGCCTGCCGTGAAGTTCCATTGGTCTGACGGCGGCGTGCATCACGACCTGGTGAAGAACACGAACGACCACGGCGGCAAATCATTGAGCGAATGGGGGCTTGGCGTACTGTTCGTCGGGGACAAGGGAATGCTCGCTGCCGATTACGGTCGCTATGTTCTACTGCCTCAAGACAAGTTCACCGGATTCACCGTCCCGCCGAAGACGATTACCGATTCGATCGGTCACTGGCGCGAGTGGACTCAAGCGTGTAAGACCGGATCGCCAACGACTTGCAACTTCGATTACTCCGGCGCGCTGACCGAGACAATTCTGCTCGGCATTGTGGCTTTCCGTAGTGGCGAGAAAATCGGATGGGACGCCGCTGCGTTGAAAGCCCGCAATTCGACGAAGGCCGGAGCGTATGTCACAAAGTCTTACCGCAAAGGTTTCGAGGTTGTTGGCATCAGTTGACCATCACGGCGTAAATTCTTGGACCGTCTTAGCAGATAATGCGTCGAGGTCTCGGAAGAGGCCCGCAGCCTATTCGCGAATGATCACTTCCGAACTGACATCGAGGATGTCGTAGACCTCGGCCACATCGTCGTTCATTAGGCGGATGCAGCCGCGCGACTCGGCTTTGCCAATCGAGTTCGGCTCGATCGTGCCGTGGATGCCGTAGCTTTCGCCCAGGTCGAGCCAGAACTTACCGAGTGGGTTCTTGGGGTCGGTTCCGGAGAAGACTTTGCCGTCCGGATCGGTGTACTGTGGGTTTGTGACTTTGTTGAGGATCTTGAACTTGCCGACGGGGCTCGAACCGTTCTTGCCGATGCAGACGCGATAGCCGCGCACGTATTGGCCGTTGTGATGGATGACAAGTTCAAAATCGCTGAGTGTCACGACGGCACCGAACGGGCCGTCGATGACTTTGAGCTTCTGGCCTTCGCGCAATCGTTTTGGATCAGTCCGATTGAGTTTCGCGAGGTATTGCCACGGGACGTGATACTTCGCGGCGATCTTGCGGAGCTGGTCTCCCGATTGCACGACGTACGGTTCTTGAATATGTCGTTGTGGCGAGAAGTAGATTGCCTTTGCGGAAGCGTCGATGCGTTCTTGGATGCGAGTGCGCTGGTCGGGCTGTTGCCAGTAAATCTTCGAGAGTGTCTTGTGAGCTTCGACGAGTTTTCCTTCTTGAAATTGTCGGTCAATGAGACTGAAGTCAACGGCCGGTTCTTTGTCTTCGGGCTTTTTGGCGATGCGAACGGCCGGCTCGCTGGGGGCGTCGATGGTGGTCGGTTCGGGAGGTGCGTCGATGGGGTCTTCAATGGTAACTGACTTTGCTTTCTTTTCAACAGGCTCAGCGGCGGGTTGTTCTTCGGAGACCAGTTGCAGAGTGGAACGCGATCGTCGGGTCGGTTGCTGAGCAATGGTGGGCTGAATGATGTCCCGTTGTGGCAGTTCGGTGTCTTCCGGAAGCTCAAGCAACTTCGGTGCGCGCAGTGAGTTCGCTGTTGCGTGATCGTTTCTCACGGTGACTGCGTTTTCGAGTTCTGGCTCGGATTGTTCTGGCAACACGCCGTTGGGAATGCCGCAGACGTCGAGCGACTGCGCGGAGTCATCGGGTTCAAAGTCCGGAGCGAGCCCGGCTGCATCACGATTGACTCGACGGCCTTCAGAGTCAGCGTCAATGACCGAACCAGTCTCGGTCCCACCAAACTCCAACGGAATCCAGCCGCTGCGGAACACGACGAATCCGGCGAACCCCAAGATGGCAACGGTCAGCACTTTGGTCAGCGAAAACCAGCGAGTCATGAAGACGATCCCTCAAGCAAGAATGAGATTGGCGGCGGAATCTAGCAGGGGTGGAGAAGATCGACCAAGAGGATTCTGCCCTTGGCAGACGAGGCAACTTGGGAGGTTATTAGGCTTTGTGAAAACGCCGACCTGGCAAAATAGCGAAGAGTTGCCGCCGAGTTGCCGCCCTGATCGTATCGAATAGCCCGACTTTTCCGTTTGTAGTGAATCAAACGGTTCGGAAAGGCTGATCAAGAATGACGATCATAGGGCGGTCGTGTTGTTCGGCATTCAGTCGGTTCGGCGGTCAGCGTCGGGCGGTGAAATCAGCAACACGGATACGAAGCTGGGACTCACACATTTCCCAAGGGCGGGGCTATGCGATTTTTGTCTTGGTTGGATGCGGTTCGGGTTCGAGTCACCACGCGAGAGGGTCAGCCAATGCGACGTCGCACAGCGCAAGGTCCGGTTGTGGGTCAGTTGGAAAACTTAGAAGCACGGTCGCTGATGTCCGCGACCGCGTTGCTTGTCAACAACGAACTAGATGTGATCTCAGATTCCAATGAGAACATCCAAATTGGATCGGTCGGAACCGGCAGCACACAACGCGTGCAAGTTCTGATCAACGGAGTCGTCGCCTCCACGGTGGCCAGCGTACTGACGAGTTCGGTGACTTCGATCGTGGCGCAGGGCGGAAGTTTGCAAAACTCGATCGACCTCAGCACGGTGAGCAGTGCGACGTATCCCAACTTGACCGGGATCAAAGTCGATGCAGGACATGGAGCCGACACGATTCTTGGCAGTGTCGATATCGATGAGACGCTCAATGGTAATCAAGGCGACGATCTCATCACGTGCCAGAATGGAAACTCGACAGTCTTTGGCGGCGATGGAAACGACACGATCACCGGGGCCGGCGGCAACGACAGCTTGTTGGGTGAAGATGGCAACGACAGCATCGACGGCGGCGATGGGAATGACACAATCGACGGCCACGATGGCAACGATGTGATCACTGCGGGAGCCGGTAATGACAGTGTCGATGGCGGGGATGGTGAAGACAAAATTGATGGCGGCAGCGGGGACGACACGCTCAACGGCATGATGGGTGTTGACTTGATTGATGGTGGTGATGGCAACGATGTGATCTTTGGTGGATCGGGTGATGATTCGCTGATTGGTGGCAACGGCAACGATTCGATCTCCGGCAACGATGGGTCTGACACGCTCGATGGTAGTGCTGACAACGACACGTTGGACGGCGGCACTGATGGTGATTCGATCGTAGGCGGTACTGGAAATGATTCTCTGATTGGCGGAGCGGGCAACGATTCGATGCAAGGAAGCGATGGGAACGACACGTTGCTGGGGGGCGCTGGCAAAGACTTGATGGAGGGAAACACCGGCGACGATCAACTGCGCGGGCAATCAGGGAGCGACACGATGTTTGGCGGCGCGGGCCTCGACCTGCTCGACGGTGGCTTGGGGAACGACACCGAGGATGCCGGCGACGCGCCGGTCATTGCTCCCCCTCCGGCACCGCTCACGG
>JAYUFI010000911.1:0-3599 GCA_043738805.1 Planctomycetaceae bacterium
CATGTACGGCAACGTCGCCGGGAGCAAAATCTTGAACAGCGTCTTGCTGCGCGACAGATTCAGCACGCGAGCCACGTTTAGAAAGTCTTGGGGGATCGCTCGCACGCCGACCGCCGTGTTGATCACCGTAGGCCACATCGAGCACAAAGCGATCGTGAAGAGCGCCGCCGGTTCCGATTTCTGAAACAAGACCAAACCCAACGGCAACCACGCCAGCGGCGAGACCGGTCGCAGGATTTGAATGATCGGGTCGAACGTCTTCGCAAACATCTTCGACATGCCGAGCACGAAGCCCAGCGGCGTGCCGATCAACAGCGCGATCGTGTAGCCCTTCGCGACGAGCAGCAGCGAGTACCACGTGAAGCGGAGGATGCCCTGATCCAGCTCGCCCCGCTTCTCAAACGGCTTCATCAAATACGGCTGACTGACCTGCCACGTCTTCCACGGAGACGGAAGATTCGGAGCCCACGTCTTGCTGGAAATCGCCCACAGCAACACGACCATTGCCATGCCGGCCAGCGGCAGCAGCAACCAATCTCCGCGAAATTGTTTATCGTTCATGCTGAGCGTCTCATTTCTATTTCTGATCGAGGGTCAGGCGAATTTCGACTTCTCGTTCGACGTACCGCCATTCCTCAGTTTTGCGAAGCGTTGTCACCAGTTCGTAAAAAGCCGCTGTGTTTTGCGGTGCGAATTCAAACCACGTCACAAAATCAAACGGCTCGCCAATATCTCGGCTGTGATGCAGTCGTCGTGCAACAGCCGGGAGATAACGCAGTCCTGTCGCGATGTGTGCCGAGCGAGCCTCAACAATTTCACGGCGTTCGTCTTGAGCCAGTTCCCACCATGCGGCAGATTTCGAGATCGGAATCAAAACCGCGCACGTTGCTTCGGGACGACCGTGCGACGGTTGCACGGCTTTCAACGACTCCAACTCGGTTCGGTTTGTGTAACGCTGATTGCTCACGACACCACGCAGTGCCCATGTTGCACCTACTGGAGTTTGCTGGAGATCGTCGTTGATGATCTCCACGCGAGACACCAATTCCATTCCGTGTCCGGCAATCGTTCTGATGTCGCAAACTCGCCAACGTCCGGAGTTCCCACCAACAAATGTGTAAAACCGATTGAGCATGATTCCGTCACTTCAAACTGTTGATCGCGAACGACGTGGCGTACTTCTCAGGATCAGCCGGATCGAAGATGCCGCCGTCGAAGAATTTTTCGGGTTCAGAACTCGGCCCACCGTGTGCGAAACCGATTTCCTTCATCGCCTCTTCGTAGATTTCCGGGCGCATCACTTGCTTGGCGATCCCTTCGTAATCGGGAGTCCCCTCGACCATGCCCCAGCGGCGGAACTGCGTGAGCCACCAAGTCGCGTACTTGAGCTGCGGGTAGTTGCAGTTGCGGTCGTGGAAGATCATGTAGTTCTTATCCTGCATCGTGCGACCGTCACCCATGTCGTACTTTCCTTGCAGGCGTCCGAGGATGATCTCCTTCGGGCAATTGATGTACGTCGCCGCCGAGACGATCTCCGCTTGCTCCGGGCGATTGTCCATGTTGTCGAGCCACACGCTGGCTTCATGCAGAGCCTTTAGCACCGCTTTGACCGTCTTCGGATTCTTCTCCGCGAACTCAGCGGTAAAGGCACAGACCTTCTCTGGATGATCAGGCCAAATCTCTTGGGTCGTGATCGACGTGAAGCCGATGCCGTCAGCGATCGCCCGCGCGTTCCACGGCTCGCCGACACAGAAGCCGTCCATTTTGTCGACCTTCATGTTGGCCACCATTTGCGGCGGCGGTACGGTCGCGAGCGCCACGTCTCGATCGGGATGAATGCCTCCGGACGCGAGGTAGTACCGCATCCACATCGCGTGCGTTCCCGGCGGAAACGTCATCGCGAAGGTCATCGGCGTACCCTTCGCTTTCGCTTCGTCGACAAACGGCTTCAATGCCTTCGGATCGCTGCCGACTTTCCCTTTGAACTCCGCCTTCAACGTGATCGCCTGCCCGTTGCGACTGAGCAACCACGGCACGACCATCGGCTTCTTCGGCGATCCGAGCAGTCCCATCGTCGAGGCGATCGGCATTCCGATCAGCATATGCGTTGCCTGAATGTCCCCATTCGACAGAGCGTCACGGATCGCCGCCCAACTGGCTCCCTTCGAGACGGTCGAGTTGATGCCGTATTTCTTGAACAACCCTTTCTCATGAGCGATTACAATCGGCGAACAGTCAGTCAGTGCGATGATGCCGAACTTCAGATCGGTCACTTCCGGCGCTTCGCTGGCCGAGACAACACCCGCTGTCGGTGGCGGAGTGATCGCCTCACCGAGCTTCGGATCGGGACTCACGGGCTTCGCTGTCGTGGATTCCGCACAACCACTGAGCGAGGCGAAGAGCCCCGCTCCGACAACGCCTGATGACGCGACTAAAAACTTTCGCCGAGAAAGCGGATCATTTGCAGGACTCATTGATGATGAACGTTGCTCAGACATGAAAAGACTTTCCGTTTGCCGTAGAGCAGGCAGCTCGCCCGCTCGTACTTCTGATGAAATTGCTGGGACTGAAATGTTCTTTAGCCAAGGACTTTTGTCTCAAACTGATTTCGACTTAGCACGACGCGGAAGCGAGTGGTCGGTCTCAATCACTCGCGCGTCGTGCTAAATCGAAATCAAAAGCGCTCCACCTGTACAACGAATGATTTAGAACCTCCGTTGCCATGCCGGCAGCACATCACCGGCGGCAACAAACGCCAGTGCGAGTAGAGACTTGAATTTTTCGATCGCAACAGAGGACGACCAATCAAAATCGAACTCGTCTTCCACCACTTCGATCAACAGCACGCCAATATCTTCACACGACCACTGCACTTTGCGATCGTTCCAACTTCTCTCCACGATCCGATTCGCGAATAGCATTCGAAACTCCAGCGGCGACAACTCCGTTGCTCGCATTCGTGCTTCGCAATGATCAATGCTCTCTTCAAGCAGCATCGACGACATCACCATGACAGGTCTCCTGACTCATGTCCTGAATCTTGCGGCCTCTGATTCCAGCATTCGCTGAAACCTTGCCGCATCTGGTCCGAGCGCGAACAGGGCTCGTTAGGCAAGCTGCGTACCAGCCGATGAGACTGCGGTAAAATACGTGGCTAACCACGTAGATCAACCTGTATTTTACCACACGGTCGCTCAACCTTGCAGCACAGCACGAGCACGAACGAGGCATGATCGCTTGACGAAGGTGTTTCACTGCACGGTCAGTGGCCGCGCAATAAAAACGCCACCGAGTTTTGGCTCGGTGGCGTCGTTTTGAAGCGATCTGCAATACTGCTGACTAATATCGGAGCGACGTTTGAATGTAGAGCTGCGTCGCGTCTTGCAGAGTCTTGCCGGCGATCTTGGAGTTCGCACCGGTGAAGTGTGAGCCGTACCAGAACCAGCTATAGCCCAATTGCACGTCGAAGTTCGGGTTGTAGGCGTACGTCACGATCGTATCGAGTTCGTTACCGACGTTTTTCCCTGTTCCCGTCACGCCGACTGGAGCACCGGCGACGTTGTAGACCTTGTCGCCGTTGTTGTTCAGATCGAACCAGT
>JAYUFI010000912.1:0-1307 GCA_043738805.1 Planctomycetaceae bacterium
CGCGCGGATCTGAGCACGGCAGATGTAGGCCTTTCTGAGCGTATTTCCGTATGACTGAGTTCCAGCGAAAAGTGATCCTTGCGGCTCCATCTCAGGAAAGAGTGCTGCGTGAAACCGCGGCTCGATCGGCACGATGTAGGTTTGAACACCTTCCCATTTTACAGCAAACGGGCCGAAAAGGCGGTTGAATTCCAGCGCGCTCAACAATGGCGTGGCGAACTTCGTCGAGAGCCGTTTCCTCAAAACGAGTTCGCTGTCCTCGTCGGCATTTCCTTTATGCCCGACGGGCTCAAAGCCAAATTGGTCAAAGAGACGCAAGAGGGCTCCATGCTTCGGATACGTCTCAACGAACAATGTTCTGAACGAGTTTTTCCAAGCGAAATCGAAGACTGTTCGGAGCAACAATTCGCCGAGCTTTAGTCCCACCGAATCGTCCGCAATCTTGAACGTGCAGAGTTTTAGCGTGGGGTTCTCGGTGTCTGGCCATTGCACATCTTCGTGGTTCACGATGCAAAGCCCGGCCAAATTCGGACGGCCCGGTAGCTTGGCGATCCAAGCTTGTCGGTGCTCCCGTTTGCATTTTTGGAGCCATGAGTCGAAACCCGGGTAGTCGGATCGCAGGCTCTGGAAGAATGGATCGCGCTCATCGAGTTCGTGGCAAAACACTGCTCGGATCGCAGGCGGTGCCGGAGGTGGGATCACTCTCTCGCCGTTGAGCAAATCGACGGCTGCGGCCAAACCAAGGCAGCGGGAATCAATTCCGAGCCGCCGACACGCGCGATGAATTTCGCGATCCTCTGTCACCAAAAACGCGACGGCATTGTGATCGAGCGCCGACACCAACTGCCCGTCAATCCAACTGTTGGATCCCGTCTGTGGATTCCCACAGGCGTCCGCGACTCGTTGCGTAAATGGGGGAGGACTCGGTAGCGCAGGGTATTTCGCGACCAGCGACAAACGCAGCGTTCGCCGCTCAGCGTTTTTGTCGTTGTTCAGATCCAGCCTCTGACTTGGGTGAACGAACAGAATCGCGCCGACTTGCTGTGCAAGTTCTGCCAGTTCGAATGCTTTCGCACTGTTGGTTGCGACATCGGCCAGCAGCGTCGGCTCCAACGGAATCAACACGTTGGTGTCGATCAATAGGGTGAGCCGTTTCATGGGAGCATTTTACTTCTCATACAGAATCTCCGGGGATTTGTCTCCCACGTTCGTCGCCAGCACGCAGAGCCTCGCGGACGGGCAGCCGGCGGAGGGGGCTTCGGTGTCGGGGACGCCGAGCGTGGGGCTGCGCTACCGGTTCGGCGCGG
>JAYUFI010000913.1:0-1304 GCA_043738805.1 Planctomycetaceae bacterium
GTTGTTTCCAATTCGCCACAAGAAACGTCAGTTCAACACCGGAAGCGCACTGCGATCCCCGCGGGAGGCGGGGCTTGTCTGAACGGTCGAGCCGGTGGAATCAGAGGAACCGGCGGAATCGTTGGAATCAATATACTCGTAAAAGACGTTCCGCTGCCGCGGGATGTATCCGGCGTCGCGGATCAGCCGCTTGATCGTGTCGAGCGTCAGATGATGGACTGTGCCGGCTTCCGCGACGACGTTTTCTTCGATCATCAGCGAGCCCATGTCGTTGGCTCCGAAGTGCAGCGCCAGCCCGCCGATTTTCTCACCCTGCGTCACCCACGACGATTGGATGTTGGGAAAGTTGTCCAGATACAGCCGCGAGACCGCCTGCGTCTTGAGGTACTCGAACGAACCGACCGGCGGGATGTGGGCCATCTCGGTGTGGTCGGGTTGAAACGTCCAGCAAATGTACGCGGTGAAGCCGCCGGTTTCGTCCTGAAGTTGCCGCAATCGTTCAAGGTGTTCGATCCGCTCGGCGAGCGTTTCGATGTGGCCGAACATCATCGTCGCCGAACCCTTGCCGCCGAGCAGATGCCACTCGCGGCAGACATTGAGCCATTCGTCGGTCAGACACTTGCCGCGCGTCATCGCCTTGCGGACACGGTCGACCAGGATCTCGCCACCTCCACCGGGCAGACTGCCGAGTCCCGCCGCTTTCAATCGTTCCAACACCGTGCGGACCGGCAGCTTCGTCAGCTTGTGCAACGCATGAATCTCGGGCGGCGAGAAGCAGTGCAAGTTCACCGACGGGAAGCGCTCCTTGATCGACCGCAACAAATCTTCATACCAATCGATCGGCAAGTCAGGATTCATCCCACCCTGCATCAGAATCTGATCGCCACCGAGCGCGACCGTCTCTTCGATCTTCCTGTAGATCGTCTCTTTGTCGAGCGTGTATCCCTCGGGACTCTTCGGCTTGCGAAAGAACGCACAGAAATCACACACGGCCGAACAGACGTTCGTGTAGTTGATGTTCCGGTCAATGTTGAACGTGCGGTACGGCTCGGGATGCAACCGCCGAGTCACAGCATCCGCCGCTGCACCGATGGCGACCAGATCGTGCGACTCCAAAATCCGCAGCCCCTCATCAGGAGAAAGTCGTTCCCCCGAAACGGCCTTGTCCAACAGTCGGTTTACTTCAGAAGACACAGTTCAAACATCCTCGTTCTTGTGACACATCATCATTACGAATACTTGAATTCTGGGGTTTCGCCGCGCAACAGGTTTTCGAAGACCCAGTTGAGGGCGTCGTGAATCGT
>JAYUFI010000914.1:0-3590 GCA_043738805.1 Planctomycetaceae bacterium
TCGTTGACAACCGTAAAGAATGACTTTGTTCCAAAGACGTTCCCTTCTTTGATCCGTCGTTCCATCTCGGAGGCTTTACGGTTGTACGCAACCATCGCCAACGTTTTGGCTCCTGGTCCGGGCTTCTCCGTTACGCTGCGAAAGTCGGGAAGCGCGACCGCACCGCTGATTTCTGGATGTTCGCGCATCCGATTTTCGATTGCACGCACGATTTCCATGCGCTCCAGAAAGTCCAACTGACTTTGACTATCTCGATCAAACCGCACGACGACATCCACCGGCACAATCCCGGCGAGGTTTTCTTCAATGTAGTCGTAATCCTGGACGATCTGCGCGTCGGACGGAAAGTATCGAATGACTTTCGTCTCGGTGCGGAACCATTTCAGTCCCACAACGCAGACGAGCGTGGCGAGTGTGTAGCCCCAAACGATCCAGTGCCGCTTACGACAGCACCAGCGTCCAAAATTTTCCCATTTGGTTGCGTCCACTTCATGAGGCTTCGGCGGCTTGAACGGAATCAATTGAATCAACGCCGGCAGCAGATACAGCACCGCGCCGACTCCGATGATTGATCCCACGGCGGAGTAAATTCCGAAATCGCGCACCGGCTTCAATTGGCTCGTCAGCAATGAAAGCAAGCCGATCGCTGTCGTGACCGTCGCGAACAAACAGGGCACACTCGCCATCTTGGACGCTTCGACGACCGGATCGCCGAGGTTGTGATACGCCGCATGACGCCAATAGTGAGCGACGTGAATCGCTCCCGACATCACAACGACCAACAGAAACGTCGGCATTAAAACGACGACCATGTTCATGTCACCGCCGGTTGCTGGGACGATCGCCAACGTCACGAAGACGGTGAAGTACGAGACAAACAGCACGATCAACGTCAGCCGGATGCTGCGCAGCATCGTGAAGGCCGCCAGAATTCCGACCAGCCCCGAAAAGCCGATGACTGAACGCCGCCAGAACTGACTCACGGGAACGTCCGGATTCCAGACAGCCGTTTTCACTCCCTCGTTCAACGCCATGCTGGCAACAGGGCGTCCTCCCATGTGAAGTTTTTTCGGCGAGATCCCCACTTCCGCCGCCGCCTGTTGAATCAGCATCATCGCCGTCTTTTTGTCGGCCTCACCCGCCTCACTGAGCACCACCGACAACGCGATCGGTGAACCAAGCACTTGAAAACAATCCTCAATCTCCGGCGTCCCATTGGGTGCGTCAGTCGTTGCGCTTCCCTTCAACGACACCGCGAGGTCATGCAGTTTAGAATCAACCGTGCCGGTCCACATTCCTTTCCAACGAACTTGAAAATCGTGAGCCGGGATCGAGTCGAACTCGACCGCCACATGCTCGGCCGGCGGCGGAACAGCGGACTCATTCGTTGTGTCACTTGCTTTCGCGTCGCTCTCTGCGGCAGCGACCGTTTCGCCAGGCGACTCCGTGTCCGAACTGGTCGTCTCAGCAACTTCACCGGTCTCTTCAAAGTCCTTCACTGCCGGAAGGATATCCAAATCGAATCCCAATTCCTTTTTGGCGGCTGCGACCAGTTGCCGTACAACTTCCTTTTGTCGCTGCCGACCGAATTCAGTCAACCGAACTTTGAATGAGCCGGTTCCGACAAGCACACCCTGCAAGCGTCTGATCGCCTCGTCACGCTCAACGCCATTTTCAACCATGCGGTTGACGACGTTCTGCGGAGTGATGACTTGAGCAACTTGGCTCAAACCGCCTCGACGAATCCCTTTGGCATCGAGCTTTCCTTCGAGCCGATTTTTGAATTTGGCGACGCGCAGGTCTTGCAGACTGCTGTCATCCCACGAGACCAAAAAACTGTCGGCGGCGTCCAAGCCAAATTGCTTCATCGACCACTTAAGCGTCACCGCGTTCGGATCGTCTGCCGGCAGCCAGTGCTCGATGTCATTCTCGACGTGCGTGCCACGTAATGACCACAAACAAAGCGGCGTGATGAAGACGCAAGCGACGATGACCCAGAGACCGTATCCATTTCCCCAGCGGTCACGTTTCTCAAAAAAATGGCTCATGTTGTGTGCTATCCGTGCTGAGCCGCCTGAGGCGGATTGTGTGATCAACCGCCTGAGCGAATCCTTTTTGATGTTGCGCCTCCACGCGCAAAATGTCCCCAAATTATTTCGGCTCGCGACGAGTTCTTCCGGCACCGGGAGAACGCAATTGGCCGAAGTTCCCGACGAATTGATGACTCATCATGTCGTGCTACTTGCGAAACGCGGCAAGCTGAGTGAACCCCTCGGCCTCCACTTCTGCAACTTCTCGTGAGTGACGGAATTCTCAGCAGATCGCTTCAAGCTTCAAAGAGCTTGCGAATTAGTCCGATGACTTCACCAGAGTTGGGCGATACAACGCCATCCTGTGGATTATAAGCATTTTGAAAATTTGAGGATCAGCGATTCGATGGCCAAACATGTTGAAATCAGTGGCGTGAAACTTCACTTGGCTGAGCCTGACCCGACGGAGGGTCAGTGGATCGGCCAGGGCGAGGTCTTGAAACAGTTGCTCGCCTGCTGGCTGGTCGTCGATCCGCGTGATCTGCCGCTGACTCCGCGATTGGTCGGAGCCCCCGGCATCGGCAAGACAACTTTGGCGATCGCGGGAGCCCGGCTCCGCAAGCAGCCGCTTTACATCTATCAATGCACGTCGGACACACGGCCGGAAGATCTGCTCGTCACCCCCGTGTTGGCCGAAAGCGGCAAGATCATCTATCACGCCTCGCCGCTCGTCACCGCGATGGTCACGGGGGGAATCTGCATTCTCGACGAGGGGAACCGCATGAACGAGAAGTCGTGGGCCAGTCTCGCCGCGCTACTCGATCATCGACGATATGCCGAGTCGATCGTTGCCGGGATCACGATCCCCGCTGATCCGCATTTCCGCTGCGCGGTGACGATGAACGATGACGAGTCCACGTTTGAAATCCCCGATTACATCCTCAGCCGCTTGCAGCCGACGCTGGAACTGGAGCATCCGGCGCGCGAGGACGAACTCTCGATCCTGAAATATCACCTGCCGTTCGCCGACATTCAGATGCTCGACCTGACCGTCGAGTTCTTGCAGCAAGCCCACGAACTGAAACTCGATTTTTCGACACGCGACGGCATCAACGTGCTGCGGTATGCGATCAAGCGGGCGGCGCAAGACCCGTCGCACCCGTTGGGCAAAGACGCGATCTGGCTCGATTCACTCAAACGCTGTTTGGGGAACGACGCGCTCGATCTATCGACGCTCGCGGAACGCAAACGAGCGACGCTCGGCGGCAATGTCGTCCCGATGGGGCTCGGAGATTTCTTCTTCTCGCCCGACAGCCCGCTGCATCCGGACTATCACGAAGACGATGAGGATGACGAGGATGACGAATAGGTGCCGTAGCCGAAGTCGTGAGACTTCGGTCCTAACTCTTACATCAAGGCGTTCTTTTTTGTGACGCAATTCTACGTAGCCGTCATCGCTCCGCGTGACGAGCCGGTCGCTTCACAGAAAGTTGGCGAGCAATCGGCTCGTCACGCGAAGCGATGACGGCTACGTACTTGCGGCTTCACCGGACTGCGGTG
>JAYUFI010000915.1:0-1304 GCA_043738805.1 Planctomycetaceae bacterium
TCGGCCCATCAACGGATGTACGACATGATTATGACGTACGGCACGTATCCGGTGGACGAGGGACGCCGCGATGGTCTGATGCGATACAAGTTTTTCGACGACCCCGACACCGGTGGTGAAGACGCCATTTTCGGTTTGACCGAACCGCTCACGCAACTCGTCAATGTCTTTCGTTCGGCGGCTCTCAAATACGGCAGCGAACGTCGCGTACTGCTGCTGCACGGTCCCGTGGGAAGTTCCAAAAGTACCATCGCTCGGTTGTTGAAGAAGGGCTTGCAACGTTACAGCCGCAAGCCCGAAGGGGCCGTCTACACCTTCGGTTGGAAAGAAGATGATGGGACAATCACATGGGATCCGATGAACAGCGAACCGCTGCAACTCATCCCGCACGCGTACCGCGAAGAGTTCTGCACGGCGCTCAACGAAGGGCGCGATCGAAACAAGCAGTTCACAGTCGAGATCGCTGGCGACGTCTGTCCGCTCAGCCGATTCGTCTTCAAACAGCGGCTCGAAAAGTGTGACGGCGATTGGACGAGAGTTCTGCAGGGGATCGTCGTCAGGCGGTTCTTCCTCTCGGAACAGGACCGTATCGGAATAGGTACATTCCAGCCCAAGGACGAGAAGAATCAGGACAGCACCGAATTGACCGGTGACATCAACTATCGCAAGATCGCCGAATTCGGGTCCGAGTCCGATCCTCGCGCGTTCAACTTCGACGGCGAGTTCAACGTTGCGAATCGCGGGATGATCGAATTCATCGAAGTGTTGAAGCTCGACGTCGCGTTTCTTTACGACTTGCTCGGTGCGTCCCAAGAGCACAAGATCAAACCGAAGAAGTTCGCTCAAACGGATATCGACACCGTTATCCTCGGTCACACGAACGAACCCGAATTCCGCAAACTGCAATCGAACGAGTTCATGGAAGCGTTACGCGACCGAACCGTGAAAATCGACATCCCTTACGTGACGAAACTCGGACACGAACTGCGAATCTACGAAAAGGACTACAACGATCGCCGAGTTCGCGGGAAGCACATCGCGCCGCACACGCTGGAAGTCGCGGCGACGTGGGCCGTGCTGACGCGGCTGGAAGAACCGAAGCATCACGGGTTGACCGTGCTGCAAAAGATGAAGCTCTACAACGGCAAGACGCTGCCGGGTTTCACGACGGAAAATATCGAGCAACTTCGGAAGGAAGCCAAACACGAGGGGCTTCAGGGGATTTCCCCCCGGTACGTTCAAGACAAGATCTCGAACGCGCTGGTCAACAATACCGAAGCCACCTGCATCAATCCGTTCATGGT
>JAYUFI010000916.1:0-3587 GCA_043738805.1 Planctomycetaceae bacterium
CAGAAACTCACGCTCACAGTCCCGGTGTCGATGAATGCCGACGTGAAGGAGATGACTCTTCCTTTTGAAGTGACCGTTCCCAAGGGGCAACGGCCTGAAGACGCCTTGCTCGTGCCCTTGTTGGTCGACGCCCGTGTGGAAGCGAAACTCACAGTTCCGCAGCGGCAGCTCCGCAACATCTACACGGTGAAGTGTGACTACCCGAAGCCGGCCCGTTGGACCGATCCGCTTCAGCTTCGCGCGGCGTTTCCGCTGGAACTTCACGTCGACGTGAAGTCGTTGATCCCGACGAACGCGGACAACTCGGCGACCTTCCGGATCACACCGGGAACAGGGACGTCGATCCTGGAAGGGAAGACCATTTTCACAATCCCTGGACCGGGCGCGTACACCGTGCCCTTGAAGTTGGAGCTGTCGCCGACGAATCCAAAAGCCGCGTTGCATGACCTGACGTTCGCTTTTCGACTCACTCTCACGGCGGAGAACGTCCCGCCCAATGTCATCTTCGAGCCACCACAGCTCGACATCGACCGCCACGATTTGGCGGCTCCGTCACCCCTCCGAACCACGATCTCGGCCACCATGCAATCCGTCGGGAGAGCGAAGTGGGTCGATCTCGCAAAGGCGATTTCGGTGGTAGAGGCCAAGGTCCGAGTCCGCGTCGACGGTCCGTTGCCACCAGCGAGTGAATTCTCTCTTTCGGCTCCCCCTTCACTGACGCGGCTGGAACTCTCGCCTACGAAGCTGCGCTCCGGCGAACAAATTGTGACGATCCGTTTTGTGGGGATGCTGCCGCCCGCACCTCGCAATCTCGCATTGTCGCTTCCCATCCTGCTGCCGAAGGGACAGGGAGCCATCATCCCCTCCGCGCTTCAGCCCTTGGCAATCACACTCGTTGGTCCAGCCCCCGTGCAGCTCGTCGTCTCCGATGGCCACCGAGTGCTGAGTCGGCTCAAGACGATGGCGGCCGACAACGCGGAAGCCATCAACATGTCCGTGATCCCCATGATCACTCGTGACGAGTTGAGTCGAAACGATGAGTCGCTGCGGGCCACACTGGTGAGTCCGGATGGTCGGCTACAGCCGACATCAGCCACGTCACTGCGTTTGTTTCTTCCGCAACAGATCCAGTTGCAGATGCCCCGCCGATCGGACGTTCCGTTCTTCACCGACTCGGTGTTGTCAGGTTCTTTGGAACTCCGACCGTCTCCGGTGACTTCCGCAATCGTCGGTTCGCGCTACCCCGTAGACGTCACTGTCACCGCTCCCTTCAAGCGACTGCTGTTCCTATTAGCAATGACGCTGTCTCCCTTGGTGGCCCTGATCCTCTTCGCGTGGCTGCTCACAAAGTTCCGCCAGTCGGATTCCTGAGTCTCGTGGCGACAGACATCGCCGCCCGCTGCCACGGCCATGTAACTGACCACAGTCAGTCTGTTCGTCACTCGCCAATACTTTCACATGTCTTGATGTGTGTCCCGGAGACGGTGTGCGCCGACATCTCTCCACTTCGATGAAAGGCCATTCCCATGTCCAATCAGCAGCGACCACGTTCCTCTTCCGCGTGCCTTTTTCGATGCACATACAGTGGTATGATTGCGACGTTTCTTTTGACTGGGCTGAGCATCCTTACGCCGATGCGTGCCGCCGCGCAAGTCGTCGAGTCGAAGGTCTTTTCCGAGGCGTTTCAGTGGCGGGCACTGCGTGCCACGGTTCGCCTCACGATGTCCCGCGAGCACTCAGTCGGCTATTGCAGCGGAGCGGTGGTTGGGCAGGATCAGGACGCCTTTTTCGTAGCGTCATCACCACATTGCTTCGATGCGGACGATGCGATTGAGCGTCCGACATTGATCGTCGAAGCCTTCGACGAGAACGCTTTGCGTGTCGCACGGCAATTTCGCGGAGTCGAGATCGTCGCAACCGACACGGAGTCCGAGTTTGCATTGCTGCGAGTCCAGGGCCGCTTCCCGTACCAGGTGTTGCCGCTTTGTCCCGCGAATCGACTTCCGCAAACCGGGACAGTCGCTCTATCCATCGGTTGTGGCGGCGGTTCACCGCCCACAGCCGAGGTCAATCGCATCGTTTCTCGCGATCAACAGCACTGGGCCGTTGAACAAGTCGGGACGAAGGGACGTTCGGGCGGCCCGTTGATCTCATCCGACGGATTCGTGATCGGCTGCTGTTGCTGTGGAAGTGGCGGCACCACGTTCTACAGCGAACTCCGCCGAATGCACGACGTGCTCGACACGGTCGGCTTGAGTCGCCTCTATCGCCCGGACGCGCCGGCATCATCACCGCGAAACGTACCACAGCCGCCCGTCATCGCGGCGATTCCGGACCGTGCCCGATTCCAACCCAAGGCCCCTCCAGAATCGCGCCGTCGTGTTCCTTCGGCACCGATCATCGCTCGCGCCATGCCCCGGTTTCCTCAGTACGACCCCGATGATGATGACGACGACGATGAAGCGATCTTCGTTGGACCGGGGCACATCGAAGTGGGTCGAGGAAACTCTCGCATCGTCATCAGCGGATCGCGGATCGTGATCGGCAACAACGAGATTGTCGTCGATGGCGACACAGTCATCGTTCACGGACGGACGATTTCAGTGAAGTGATCTGCGATTGGGCTCGCGTGCCGAGACGTCGTGTCTGGCGCAGCAAACGAAGACTCATCGCCGTCAGAGGGGAGATTCACATGAACTCATTTTGGGAACTCATCCAATCTCACGACATAGTCGCACTGTTGATGCTGGTGCTGTTCTTGCATTTGATCGGCCGAGAGATGGCTGACCCAGCGGGAAGCGTTCGTTTCTGGGCGAGGCGAATCGGGGGGATCGCATTCTGGCTTTATGCGATCAAGCGACTGAGCGAGGAGGGGCTCGTCGAGCCATTGCAGATTTGTGAGATCGGTTTTCGTGGGCTGCTCGCGGCGGGCATCGTCCAAGGCTTCGCGTTAATTGCGATCGCGCCCGCCGCCATTCTGCAAAAGAAGCTTGCGGATGTGTGGCGTGTGACGACGAGTCATGTTGGCAATTGGCGGTCACGCCGGCAATCGGAACGATGCAGCCATGAACAACAACAACAAGACCATCGTCGACAACTTGAATGGGACGCCGCCGCGCCCGAACGACAACGTCGCCAATGTGAAAGCGATCAAAAGAACCAAGAAGAGGCTAATCGCCGTGCGGACGACAAGCACCGCCGCGAGGAAGCTCGGCTGAGTTGCATGCTGTTACGAGACCAATACTCCACCGAACTCGGGAGCCGCTTCACGCGGGAGCGGCTCGACGACTACTTCGCGACCTACATGACCGACACGCATTTACCGGAAGAGGTTGAGGCCCGAGCGACGCAACTCCGAGGCATGATCGAGCAAGCGCTTACGGCCAGTGGAGCGACGCAAAAGAAACAGTTTCGTTCATTGATCGAGATCGCCGACTACTTCCAGACGCTTTGCGAAGATGCAGCGAAGTCGAATTTTGATCATGACATCATTGAATCCATCATCACGCGCTATCGCACGCAAGAAGACAGAGCCGTCGCAGAGTTTTTCAAATCATGATTGCTCGCGGAACGTTTAGGACGGCATC
>JAYUFI010000917.1:0-1303 GCA_043738805.1 Planctomycetaceae bacterium
GCAACGGCAGATTCAGTCTCTTTCCCACTCTCGTCCTTCGCCGCGAGATTCCAATTGAGCGTCGATGCAAGAACCACTCCAAGACACACGAGGCCGAGCAATCCCACGAGCCAGCGATCACTCGTGCGAACGCCAGTTCGGTCAGAGCCAACTCCGAAGATCCGCCGCACGCGGGACAAAAGAGAGCCGTCGGTGGCTCCCAATGCAAGAACATTGTTCTGCCTGCGGAGTTCGGCGATGGCCAACAGTGCACGGCCATACTCGACATGGTTCCCCAGTGACGACACGACAAGATCGTCGCAGCAATGTTCTCGCTCGACGCGAATTTGATGCGACAGCCACCAGACGGCGGGATGATAGAAGAAGAGTGTCTCGATCAGCGTTTGCAACAGATTGACGACGAAGTCATGCCGACCCACGTGAGCGAGTTCGTGAGCCAGGATCGCCTCCAACTGTGCGGGCGGGATGCTCATTAATAGGCTGACCGGCAGCAGAATCACCGGACGTAGATAGCCGACCACGACCGGCACATGAATTAGCGTCGATTGAAGGACGTTCACGGCGCGACGCAGGCCAAGCCGTTTCGACACACGACGCAGCGCCGACTGCACTTCATTCGAAACTGCCGACACGCCGACTCGACGCAATCTCCGCAGCATTCGCCATCCCAGCAACGGACGCAACGAACAAAGCATGACGCCAAGAATCCATGCGGCCACAATCCATGCCATCCAGGGTCGAATCGCTTCTTGCACGCGTTCGGCCCACGACGGCGCGGGTTGAGCATTGGTGGAAGTCGGAATTAACAATCCAAGTGACGTCTCGGACGCAGCCATCGACCGAGCGAAGTTCGGAGTAAGAAACGCAGCGTCCGCATCACTTGGCAAAATCGGATTGTTCAAGAGCCGAGGATCATGCGGTTCGATGCCGGTCTCAGCAGTTGTTTCTTGTCGGGGGACCGATGTCACTCGACTTTTGAAACGGTCAGACATATTGCTTGGCTGAAGCATCCACGTGGCCATCGGAATGGCGACTGACACGGCCATCCAGGTCACGAGCACACGGTAACGCGACGCGGCTGAACTCCGCCGCATCGCTCGAACGCTCGCTCCTGCCAAGAGTGCCACAAACGCGAACTGCCACAGGGAATGCACGAGTACCCAACCGAGGCGCTCGACAGCGCTTTGTGAATTGTTTGAAAGGAGCCACTCGAAAGTCAATTGTGCGTTCATGACTTGCCCTCCATTTCATCGAGCAGCTTTCGGACCTCGTCGATCTCGTCTTTCGACGCTTTCCCGCTGGA
>JAYUFI010000918.1:0-1302 GCA_043738805.1 Planctomycetaceae bacterium
CACTGCCGAAGTAGGCCGTTTTCACGATCCGTGCCGCAAACGGTTCGCCCAACTTCTTGAGGGCAGCCGCCAGCAGAGGATGCGTGATGATGCCTACGCGGCGAGCGTCGGGAAACTCGATAAGCACCCCTCGTATCAGCGACAAAAACCGCTTGGGCGAGGCACGGCGAGTCAAGTCGATCGGGTATTGAACGACTCGCTTCACATGGGCGAGATGACCGACCGGTGTGATGTCGATGACCGGACGACCCAGCAGCGCTTCCAGGTCATCGCGGTTCGCGGTCGCATCCGAGAACAGCAGGACCGCGTTTTCGCTCGGAAGGTTCTTCCAGACTCCGGCAAACATTCGGCATTTTGTTTTGCCGGACGCGGCATCATTTGATTTTGGCTGGTGGAGTTCATCGACGATCACTGCCAGCGAGTGCAGCTCGCCCGTGATCGCGGCCAACAACAGCCGCCACGGACTTGCCGAGAAGTTGGCTTTCGCTTCCAATGATGCGCGAAGCAACAGGCTTTCGATGCCGGTTGCCCTCGCTATTGGTACGGACATCTTGACCGCTTGCGTTCGTTCCGCAGTTTGCAGTTTGTCCAAGAAGGAATCAATCAATTCGGCCAGTCGTCGAACGAACTGGTCGAGTTTGTTTCGTTTCTCAGCAAGGCGTTCGTCTGGTATCCAGAGACCGTCTTCATCTCGACTCGCCGCCTGTCCCAGCCAGTCGAGCCACGTTGGATCGGTCAACACGCGATTGATGATCGCGGCGGCTTGTTGTAGGTCGCTTTCAGAAATGACCGCATCGGGACAAATCGTGTTCGCGACATCTTCGTGAACCGAGATGAATTCGCTTCGCCCTTCGGCCAATTTGTCGAACCCGTTGAACATGGCCCGTGCGTGTGTTGCGACGGCTACGGCGACAGATTTCATCGCACCCAATTCGGCGAGGTAGCCGAGTTGCAAGCACTCGGCTCTTTTCTCGCATGACGGGCAGACGGCTGCGACCGCAGACAAACCGAGACGTTCCGCAACATCAGCGAGCTTATTTCCGCAGTTCGGTTGTTTGCCGTCAGCCGATCGAGCCGGGTATTTCATGCAGTCGATGCCAACCTTCAACATTTCATCCTCAACTTCCTGACCGTTTTCGTGCGTGGGCGAGATGATCAACGCACAATCAACCTGCCGAACTGCTTCAATATCGCCCGTTGATTTGCCACTCCCGGTCGGAGAGCGGTCCAGATAATTTCCAGGATGTCCAATCAAGTCCTGCCGACGACGCACGATGTCCTTTCGCCATTCATCCAACGAGC
>JAYUFI010000919.1:0-1301 GCA_043738805.1 Planctomycetaceae bacterium
TAATCCTTTGGTTCTCGGTTCAAGTCCGAGCGGTCCCACTCGTTATCAACAGTCGTCAACTGTGTGCAAAAGCCCTCATTTCCAACTGGAAAGCGAGGGTTTTTCACTTCTCTGGCCGATTCGGATTTGGCGAGAGTGACGACGGTTGACGACGGCTGATTTTGGTTGAGTTGCACTGTTCTGAGTGCAACTTTCGGTGCAACTGAAACTGTCACGGTTCGTCGCATCGGTCGATCATCCGTGCCGGTCGCTTGGATGAGTTCCCGCAGCGCGAGCGTGGGGAGCGATGGCAACGCCGACAACGCAGCTTGCAGATCGACGAGTTGTGTGTGGGAGTACCGATCCATTGTGAGCGTGATCGACGAATGCCGGGCCAGCCCTTGCGCCAGCTTTGGGTGAACACCGCCAGCCGCCAGTCGCGTGATGAACGTATGCCGCAGAGCGTGGAAATCCACCGTTTCGCCGTTCGATGACTCAGCTTTGAGGAAGTCGCTTTCCGTTCGTCGGTTGAGTTCGTCGGCGAACCCATCGGCTTCGGTGAGCCATTCGTTTCGAGCCTGTTCAAGATCGTCGCGAAGCATCTCTGCCGCTCGCAAATGCCACGTACCCGGAAACAGCGTCAACAGCTTTGCATCGCACGAACGGCCGCTCGTCATGGAAATCGACTGGACTTCATTCCGCCGATGTTCAAGCCACGTTCGCATTGATGCCACCAAACCGGGATGAAGTGGCATCACGTCTTTTCGGCGATGCTTGGAGCACGCGGCCTCAACCGTCACCGTTGGCGAGTCTGAATTGAGGTCGAACGATGCTTCGGTCAGACTCGCCAGTTCCGCCGCTCGGAACCCCGTGTAAGACGCGATGCGGTACAGCATCCCGCGTTGCTGGCCGGTCAAGCCGCGAATCGTCTCACCACTCGTTTCCGCCGCAGAGATGAGACGGGCCAATTCGTCGTCGGAGAGTGCGCGGCGTTCGATGCGAACGTCAACCTTGGCATTGAGTCTCGACAAGTGAGCGAAGGGATTCTCCGGCCAACGACGATCCCTCACAAGCCAGTTGCCGAACGACTTCAATGCCACGAGATGATGATTGCTGGACGCGACCGACAAGCCGCTCTTGCGACGTTCCGCCAGCCAGTGAGCGGAACGCCCCGCGTTTAGATCAACGAGTTTTTTGAAGTGACACCCATCGAACACGGCTTGAATACGAGAGCACGATTGCTTGACGTGTCCGGACGTGTTCGCCTTCGATTCGAGATGCTGCCGGAAGTCGGCCACATGATCGACGAGCGGCCTCTTGCG
>JAYUFI010000920.1:0-1297 GCA_043738805.1 Planctomycetaceae bacterium
ACGGTGGCGAGGGCAGCGACGATTTCGGAACCGTGTTGCGGGTGTTCGGTTTTTTCCCAGACGGCGCGCAGGATTTGCGACAGTGCGGCACCGCCGAAGTACGGCATACAGACCGCGCGAATTCCGGCAGCGGCGTCTTCATGAACCGAGTAAATCGGGACGATGTTCGTGTGCTGCAACTGCGCGAGCGTTTGCGGTTCGGTGCCGCAGAGGTCCGACGTCTTCAACGCGACGAGGCGATCAGCCAACTCGACTTGCTCGGCGAGAAACACACGCGCGAACGCACCTTGTCCGAGTTGCTGTCGCAGCCGAAACCCGAACAGCTCATCGCCGATCTTCGGCAGTGCCAGGAGCGGAGTCAGCGGGTCCGCCACCGACGTGACTGAGCGCAAAAAATCTTGCCGACGAAACAAGCTGCCGAGCGAGTCTTGATGTTCAGGATATTGCTGCCCGTATTCGGAACGACTGAGTTGCTCGCCGCGCACGCTCCGTTGCCGAAAGTCTTGGAACAACAATCCGGCGACATCGGGGTCTTCAGTCGGCTTCGTCGGCCAACGACCGAGCAAGTCGTCGAGATCAGCCGGTGACGGTCCTGCCGACTCGCTCAGCTCTTCGAGCAACTGTCGTTTAATGCTGCGAGCGGCCAAGAAATCGAGATCGTCACCGATGTCGAAGGCGGCTGCATGGTCAGAGTCTTGGTTGGGAGTGTTGAGTTGAGTTGAGGGAGAACTCATAGGGAATCAATTCCTGAGTGCGGGCGATCCTGTCGCTGCGGGCCTCCGTGCTGAGCGGCTGGAATCGAACTGTCTGCCAAATGCGAGCCGCGTTGTGGGCTCTGTTTTTTCACGGATGAAGCTCGTCAGGCCAGCCACGGCCGCGACAACATGCAGTGGCAACGTCGCTGCGGACGAAGGTGACGTTAATGTTGTCTGCGCTGGCAAAGTGACCTGAGCCATCTCAAGGTCGGCCGTGTCGAACCGCTCGCCGGAAAGCAGCGACTCGCGAGACAACATCGAAATCGGTTCCGACGAAAGCTCTTCGCGATTCGACTGCTGACGCCCCACTGGCTTCTTCGTTGCCGTAGGTTGCGATTGAGACGACTCATCAGCCGGTGTTCCGGCCACATTGTCGGAACTGCTCGGCAGGTTTTTATCGACGTCGCGCAGGGCTTCGTCTAACGAACTCTTCGGCGTGTCACCCTCTTCGGCGGGGCTCTCTTCATTGAGATCAGAGTTCGTCACTTTGACCAAGCGATCGAACAACTCGTCGAGCGAAGTTTGTCCGTCTCGATCGACCA
>JAYUFI010000921.1:0-1295 GCA_043738805.1 Planctomycetaceae bacterium
GAAAGGAGCAACCCTCGGCCGAGACCACGCTTTCGTACTTCACTCCCAAGCCACTGAAGACTGAGGGGCCGATCAAAGACTTCACAATCGAGCCGCAAGACGTCTCCCGCGTTTCACATCACGAAGCCGCCAACGATCCACTGGTCTGGCCAGTGCTCTCGATGGGTGGCCGGCGAGATTTGAATTTGATTCGCAAACTCGGCTCGTATGAAACGCTCGCGAAGCTGAAGGCGAAGAACGAAGTGATGACGCGAATGGGCGTTATCCCCGGTGACCAAAAAAAGCCGCTCCCCGAACTCAAAGACAAGCCATATTTCGATGCGACCGAGTTTCCAGAGGACGTGTTCCTGGAACTCGATGTTGCAACGGTTTCTGGCTGGAAAGATCCGCGAGTTGACAGCCTTCACGGCATCAAGGACTTTGAAGAATTCAAGAACCCGCAACTTCTGATCAAGCAAAGTTTCTCTGCGACAACCGGCCGCTTTCGTGCCGCGCTGGTGCGTTCAGACGATTCTGAATGGGGAGTCGTCTGCAAAAAAACGTACCTCTCGGTTCGCGACCAATCGTCAGACTCGCGGCACATTCACGCCGCTTGCCTCGTCTACAACAGCTTGCTCGCCTCATATTTTCTGGCTCTGACCAGTAGCCGTATTAGCCACTACATCACGGAGACTCTGACCCAAGAATTGATGACCGTCCCGCTGCCGAAGCCACCCGTCGATCTAGCAGTCGTGAGTTCGTTCGACGAGATCGACGAGTTGACGCGCAAGCTGTTCTCGCTCACCAAAGCCGATTGGACAGTGATCGAAGACTTGTTGGAGTTCACGTTGCCGGACGCGCTCCGCAAGGCTCCCGGCCCCGGACGAAAGAAGACGAAACGCGATGACGCGCACGATGGATCGGAACCGGAGTTGTCGGTTTACGCACAGACGATGTTCCGAGTCCTCAAGAGCACCTTTGGCAGCGACAAGGCCGTCGCCGCGACGATCTATCAGGAACCGAACGGCCAACCGTTGCCGGTCCGCATGGTGACGCTGCATTTCGACTGGCCCGGTCGCAAGCCGTTGACTGTCGAGCCTATCGAAGCCGATGGACTGCTCGACGAACTTGCCAAGTTTCATCGTGACACTTTGCAACGCAGGACACGCACGGCCAACGGCACCGGCTTGGGCTTCCAGCGTGTCGCCTTCTTCTTCCACTCGCATCAGGCGGAATATGGTCGAGTCCGCAACCTGACCATCATCAAGCCCGACGAACGCCGCTACTGGACGCGATCTTTGGCGATGCGCGATGCC
>JAYUFI010000922.1:0-1295 GCA_043738805.1 Planctomycetaceae bacterium
GACTACAAAGGTCGCGAAGACATCGCGGCGGGCGAGGCATTTGACGTCGATCCGCTGAAGATCGAAGCCCGCACCGAACGAGTCACTTTGCCGAGCGGCCTGAAGGCCGCGTTCCTGCCGAAGAAGACTCGCGGCGAATCAGTCACGTTGCGGCTGACGTTGCGATACGGCAGCGAAGAATCGCTGACAAACAAAGCGAAGGCAGCCGAGATGCTGCCGAAGCTGATGGGGCGCGGTACGAAGAAACTGTCACGTCAAGAATTGACCGACACGCTCGACAAGAATCGAGCCGCCCTCACCGCGAGCGGCTCATTGCGACAACCGGGTGTCGCCACCTTCACGTTGACCACCAAGAAGCCGAACCTTCCCGCGTCGCTCGAACTGTTGCGGCAAGTGCTGCGTGAACCGGCTCTCGCCGAGAAGGAATTTGAAACGCTCAAGAACGCGCAGCTCGCGGGTCTTGAGAAGCAAAAGTCCGATCCGACGGCGCTGGCTCAAGCGGCCGTGTCGAAGCAGCTCAATCCGTATGCCGGCAGCGATCCGCGTTACATCCCGTCAGCCGTCGAAGAGATCGAGATGCTGCAAGGGACGACGCTGGCGACCGTCCGCGAACTTCACGAAACAATGCTCGGTGCGAAAGTCGGTGAGCTGACCATCATCGGCGATTTCGATGTCGACACGACGAAGCAACAGGTCGCCAAGATCTTTGACGGCTGGGTGCAGAAGGAGAAATATCTACGCATCGTCCGCCGCAGCGACATCAAGGTGAAAGGGAACACGCAAACGATCCCGACACCGGACAAAGCCAGCGCGACATACTTCGCCGGACAGGTCTTTTCGATGAAGGACGATCATCCCGACTTCGTCGCACTGCATCTGGGTAACTTCATTCTGGGTCACGGATCGCTGTCGTCCCGCTTGGGCAATCGAGTCCGTGAGAAGGACGGTCTCTCTTACGGAGTCGGCAGCGGTCTGCAAGTTCCGGCGGTCGAGGATCGCAGCCTGTTCTATGTCTACGCGATCTGCAACCCGACCAACATGAGCAAGGTCGAGAAGGCGATCCGCGAAGAACTCGACTTGATGCTCAAGGAGGGGGTGACCGAAGAAGAACTCGACGCAGCCAAACAAGGCTTCTTGCAGAGCGAACAAGTCGACCGTACCGAAGACGACAAGCTCGCGTCGATCATTGAAGAGTCACTCGATGCCGGTCGCACGCTCAAATACCAAGCTGACCTCGAAGCCCGCGTGATGAAAGTCACCCCCGCCGATGTCGTCAAAGCCTGCCGCAAGTATCT
>JAYUFI010000923.1:0-3567 GCA_043738805.1 Planctomycetaceae bacterium
ATCGACGGTTCCTTGCCGAGTGCTCGTCCTCCAAGACCAACAGGTTTCCGAAGTCGCGCTGGAAGAGAACCTGAAACGCAAAGACCTCAATGTGCTGGAAAAGGCTCAGGCATTTCAGGACTACTTGCAGCGTTTCGGTAAGACGATCGAAGAACTGTCGAAGCAGCTCAGCTTGGATCGTTCGACCGTCTCGAACATGGTCCGTTTGCTTGATCTTCCCGACACCGTCAAGCAGTCACTCCGATCAGACAAAATCAGCGCGGGCCATGCACGAGCTTTGTTGTCGTTGTCAGCAAACGAACAACAAGCATTGTGCCAGCGCATCGAATCCGAGGCGTTGTCCGTTCGTGCGACAGAGGCCGTTGTTCGTGACTTCCTGGCTGCCACGAAAGCCGAAGAGGGAACCGTCCCATTTAACGCGACTGCTAAATCAAAGTCGAAGACGACCCCCACTCCACACGTCATCTCATTGCAAAGCCAACTCCGCGACCTGCTCGGCGTCCCAGTCGAAATCAAACTCAAAGGAAAAGAGTCGGGACAGATCGTGATCACATTCAGTTCGAACGACGATTTCGAGCGTGTCCTCCGAGTCGTCCGCCGTGCCGCGTAAGCAACCGTTGACGTCACTTTTTCGCTCTAGAGCAGAGACTAACAAAGTGAACATAATAAACCTTTCAACCAATACTCACCACCCAATTCATTTTCACGTGAAACAGCCTGTTGACGGTACTGCGGAGCGTACCTAGACTCCGCCGCCTTGATTCGGGATGTAGCTCAGCTTGGCTAGAGCGCCTGGTTTGGGACCAGGAAGTCGCAGGTTCAAATCCTGTCATCCCGACTTCCATTTCCTAACGATTCCGCCTTTCTGCCGGAATCAGGATCGGAGTCGAGCCCGGAAGGAGATTCTCCCTCCGGGCTTTTCCTTTCCACGGGCACAGATGCTTGTAGGGCGCGACGACTTGTCGGTCCAGAATACTTCTCGATCGGTGACGGCGTGTCGCCCCAAGTGAGGACACCGCCGCTCTGCTTGTGTTCGATTCGCTTCGCCTTCTGAACGGCGTGAAATCGAACAAACAACTGCAGATTGATGGTGCGAAACAGTTCCGCGATCTTGCTGAAGTCTTCGGGTTCCTGCGCAAGACTCGGAAGTTGATCGGCGCACCGGAGAGCCTCTTCGAGAACGTCTCGCGATGAGTCGGTCACGGCGGCTTTGGCTGACAGAGCCGACACTTCATGCCGAAGTCGAGTTTCATTGGCCGCGAGTTTTTCGACGACTGGCATCATCAACTGAAACAGTTCCGGAGTCTTGGCCAGAGTGAGGTTTTCAGTGGCCTTGGCTAATTGAACCCCGGCCTGTTTCAACTCCGTCCGTTTGCAGGCCAATTCGGCCTCAAACTGTTCGGGCTTGCTGCGCTCCGCCAACGCAGTTCGGATCTTCGTTTCTAATTTGCGGCGGAGGTCAGGAATGAGGAGCCTTTGGCTGATCGCAGCCAAAGCGAGCTTGGTCGCGGTTGGGCCATCGACATGATTATGCGAGCATCGTTGACCATGACTTTGTTGGTTGAAGCCGCAGGTGTAGCGGAAGGTTTTCAGGTATGGGACGCGATACATCGGCCAAGTGCAGTTCAGATCATAGATTCGTCCGCCCAACGGATTCCTGGAGGGATCGCGCGAGCGAGGCTTACCGCGCTGAGTGCCGGCGCGTTGGTTGTCTGAGGACGGAGTCCCATTCAACTTCTCCATGACGATAACCTCTCAACCGGTTTCACTTTTGAAACCCGATAGAAAGCATCACAGGCATCCTTGGCCGCTAAACGCTAAACGGAGGCTGCCGCCAACGAGCAGGATTCATCTGCCATAAACTCGGGTGTGCCAATTTTGGCTGGCGCGACGAGTAAGGAGCTGTCAGAATGAGGTTGCAAATCTACAAAACCTCTTTCTGGAAGCGATCTTGGACGATGTGGCACAAGTGAAATCTGGGTTGTTGATGTCGGTGGTTCGGGAGCAGGTGGAGGACGCCGTGCGGAAGATCATGGAGGCGGTGAATGCGGCTCCGGCGGGAGCGTTGATCGCGGCCAGCGAGGAGGCCGTGCGGGACATCACGGGGCAGTTGCGGCAGCAGCTTTTTGAGGCCGCACTGCCGCAGAGAATCGAAGCGGCGGAAGCCGCTTTTCCCCCCACCGGTGGATGCGAAGTCCGGGAAGAAGAAACGCCACAAGAGGAAGCAGCGGACCACGGTATTGACGATCAACGGGCGTGTGAGCCTGAGGCGAACGTGGTGGCATTCTCCGGCGGACGGCAGCGAGGCTCCCGTCGATTGCGTGCTGTCCCGTGATGGAGCGACGGTCACTCCGGGTGTGCGTGAGTTGGCGTGTCGGTTGAACAACGATGCGGCCGGATTCGACAAGGCGGCAGACAACTTGCAACGCGCGGCTCAGTTGCAGGTGAGTGGCGAGCAGTTGCGATTGGTCGTGTTGGAGGTCGGTCAACGTGTGCTGGCCGCTCAGCAGGCAGATGCGGTCCAGCCGGCGTTTACGGCTCGCGATTGCCACGTCACGAAGGGGCAGACGAAGACTCGCCTGTACGTCGGCGTGGATGGCGTGATGGTGCCGGTGGTCACCGACGCCCAGAAGCACAAGCGTCGCCAGAAGATCGTGGCGAAGCGTCGCGTCGCGGCTCGCAAAGGCCGGACGCGACCACCGCTGCCACCGCGACGACGCGGGGCCGATCTGCCCTACAAAGAGTTCAAGACGATCACGTTCTACGACGAATCAAACGAACATCACCACGTGCTGCTGAGCCGCGCGCGTCGCACGAAAGTCGGCCCGCTGCTGCGTCGCGAGGCCACGCGACTGAAGTTTCACGAAGCCGACGAACGCATCGCCAACGTCGATGGAGCCAGTTGGATTCCTCCGCAGTTGGAGGACGCTCAACTGCAACTGCACGGCTGCGGTTTGGACTTCTACCACTTGGCGGAGAACGTCCATGCCGCTCGCCGCCGTGTGTTCGGCGACGACGATGCCGCCGGACAAACCTGGGCGGCAACATTACTGCACACGCTCAAGCACGACGGCGACGAAGCCGCTCACGAACAACTGCTGGCGTGGCTCTCTCCACTGCGTGGTCACAAACGTGAGGCCGCCAAACACCTGCTCGGCTACGTCGTCGCCCGCCGAGAGATGATCAACTACCCTGAGTTCCTGACCAACGGCTGGCAAATCGGCAGCGGCCCCACCGAGGCCCGCTGCAAGACCAGCACCTCCCGCCTGAAACGCTCCGGTGCCCGCTGGAACCTCCCCAACGCCGAATCCATCGCCGCCCTCACCAACCTCCGAGACAGCAATCAATGGCAATCCTATTGGGCAACATGCGACACCATAAAAACTTAACCCCGCCAAGATCTCTGGGCATACCCGCAAAAGCGCCTCTACCTCGTCATCGAACCCAATAAAACTAAATTGCCAGACCACTAGGCCGTGTTGACATTCACGCGAGGAGGATCATGGATGCGGCCAAGTGGAGGAAGGCGAGGAAGTTGCGAGCGGTTTTGTCATAGCGAGTGGCGAT
>JAYUFI010000924.1:0-1295 GCA_043738805.1 Planctomycetaceae bacterium
ACTTTGAGCTTGGCCGGACTGTTCAAGGCGATGAAGCCGGCGTCCGCTTCAGGGACATCCAGAAAAATGCGAACCGAGTCGGCTCGAACGACGACGAACAGCGGCTTGCCACTCGCACCACTGGGCTGCACGAGATGACCCCTGTCGAGATGCCGTTCCGTGATGACGCCGTCAAATGGTGCCCGCAATGTGGCGTAGCCGAGCCAGGCTTGAGTTTCCTGTTCGTCGGCTTCGGCCACTTTTTGTTTGGACTTCGCCGCAATCAAGTCGGCGTCCGCTTTTTCGATGTTGGCGGCCGACTCGTTGAGTTTGGCTTTTGTCGATTTGATTTTGGCCGCGATTTCGCGACGGCCGGCATCGGCCGCTTTGAACTGTTGCTCCGTTTCGTCAGCGACTTTGGGCGTGACCGCTTGCTTCGCGACGAGTTCCCTGACTCGCTCAAATTCGGACTTCCAGCGTTCGTAGATCGCGTCGGCTCTTTCAACCGACGCTTCCGCTTCCACAAGCAGCGCAGCGGCGGACTCCGCCGCCGAGCGTGCGACTTTCACCGAGGCTTGTGACTGAATGACTTCCGCCGCCGCTTGTGCAACGAGTGCCTGCTTTTGTTTCAGTTTGGCTTCGAGTTCCGGCATCTCCAATTCGGCGAGGATTTGCCCCGGCTGTTCTGGCTGATCACTGCTGAGTCGCGATGGCCCCGCGACCTTGTCGCCGATGTCCACATGCACCTTCTTCACAAACCCGGCGAGTTTCGCATGGATCGCCGTTTCCTCGAACGCTTCAATCTGTCCTGGTTGCTCGGTGGTGCGGACCAGCGTTTTGCGAACCGCCTTGATCGGCGTCACTCGCATTGCGCCGTAAGTGGATTCGACGGACGTGGAAGTGGCCGTCCCGTCACGACCGCAACCCGTTAACAACGCGGGCATGACAGAGGCAAACAAGACGATCCACGGAACGGTTTTCATGAGAAGGCTCAATGGCAATCGGGGTTTTGGACAGAGTGGGTTAGGCTTCCAGCCTGACGGTTCAATCAACAACAGGCGGTTGAAAGGAAAACTACGTGACCCCATCATAGTGACCACTGTCGGGATCGTCGGGATCAAGGGATGCGGATTTCGTCGTGGCTCGCGATTGCACGACCGCGAAGATTGCGGGAAGTACGAACAATGTGGCAAACGTGGCTGCGAGCAGTCCGCCCATGACCGCCCGGCCCAACGGCGCGGTTTGCTGACCGGTTTCACCGAGTCCAAGGGCGAGCGGCAACATGCCGACCAGCATGGCGGAACTGGTCATCGCGA
>JAYUFI010000925.1:0-3557 GCA_043738805.1 Planctomycetaceae bacterium
TCTCGTCGATTTCCATTTTCGTATTCGATGGCGACACAACTTCCACACAGATTTCGGGGGCCGTGCGATAAGGCGTGACCAAGCCATGCTTCTTTGCAAACGCGGCCGACATCCAAGCCGCGTCTGCGACCTTCACGCCGTCAGCCGTTTGCACCGAACATTCTGTGATTACACGACCGTGGCGACCTAGCCGCTTCAACTCGATCGCGATCTCCGTCTGATACAACCCATGACGATTTGACGCGGGACTCATAACAATTTGCCCTCGGCCGTTGAGCTCGATCTTGTACGGCAAGTCTTGCAGCGACTTATCCGCCAGCACTTCCGCCCAAATCATGATCGGTCTCCGCTGAAGTAGGTTAGGACTCTGTCCCGACGCAATCGGTCGGGACGGAATCCCAACCTTATGGCAATCTAGTGATGAGCGATCAACTGCTCCACCGGCGCTGTTTGGCGAGTTGACACCCGAGCTGGTTTGAAGCCGAGATAGCCAGAGGTACAGAGCAATAGGAACGAACTGACCGGCAGCCAGAACCAATTCAACTCGAACTCGCGGACGATCATCACGCAGACCATGTTTGCCAGCGAGAGCGGGATCAACGTCTTCCAGCACAAGCCCATCAGTTGATCAAACCGGAATCGAGGCAAGCACCATCGCAGTAGCATGATCAGCACGATGACACAGAAGACCTTCGACACCAGCACGCCGATTTTCAGCAC
Organism: Planctomycetaceae bacterium; assembly: GCA_043738805.1. Taxonomy (GTDB): domain Bacteria; phylum Planctomycetota; class Planctomycetia; order Planctomycetales; family Planctomycetaceae; genus SXKJ01. The sequence continues at coordinate 721 of JAYUFI010000925.1, forward strand.
GGTCGCCAACACTCCGACGCTCGCCGGTTCGGCGATCACCGGGAAATGCCAGCCGCCCAGGAACAACACCGAACACAGAAAGCTGACCGTGAAAACGTGCGTGTACTCACCGAGGAAGAACATGCCAAACTTCAGCGCCGAGTATTCCGTGTGATAACCACCGATCAATTCCTGTTCGCATTCCGGCAAGTCGAACGGCAAGCGATTCGATTCCGCCAACGCCGCCAGGAAAAAGATGCCGGCAGCCAGCGGCTGATACCAAATGTTCCAGCCAAACAGCCCGCCTTGAGCTTGAGCGTCGATCACAGTCTCCAGATTCAGTGACCCAGCCATCAAGGCGATGCCGATGACCGACATCCCCAGCGGAATTTCGTAGCTCACGACCTGAGCACTCGACCGCAGGCCGCCGAGCGCACTGTATTTGTTATTGCTCGACCAACCGCCGAGGATGATGCCGTACACGGCGAGGCTCGTCACCGAGAAGAGAAACACAATCCCGATGTCGATCTTCGGTGCGATGATGAACGAAAATCCTTCGCCCAACGTCGTCGGCCCCAGCGGCACGACGGACAACGCCAGCATCGTCGTGAAGACAGAGATCGTCGGTGCGATGACGAACAAGAACTTGTCTACATGTGCCGGAATGATGTCCTCTTTGAGCAGGAACTTTGCTCCGTCAGCAATTGGCTGCAACAACCCGGCCCAACCAACTCGATTCGGCCCTTTGCGGTCCTGAATCCACGCTGACAGTTTTCGTTCCAACCAAATCGCATACGAACATGCACCAAGAATCGTTCCCAGTGTCGCCAAAATCAAAATCAGCGGCACGCCAATTTGGACCGGAATACCAACCAACCCGCATAGCCAGTGCAGTAAATTCTCAACCGCATCCGAACTGCCGTCAGCCAGTAACGGGGAAAAGTTCATCGAGTTCATCAAAGCGCTTCTTTCTGATCGTTGATCGAAGTCTCACTCATGCAGATCGCCGAAGAGATCATGGTGAGCCAACTCACTTGGTGCGAGGTCGCGGAAGTTACTAGATCAGAGCGAGCTTTCAAATGCCTCAACCGACAGTTCTCTGCGAGAGCCTCGCCAAGTCTGATTCGCGGACATCTTGATCGCTACCGCGATGCCGTTCGCCAAAGTGGAATAATGACGGCGTCAATAGTGGTGGCTCCGTTTTCATCGCTAGAATCGCCGCATAAACTCTTGGCCCGACATTCGTCCGACGGATGCTGGTCAGTTTTGACCGCGTCCGATTTTGTTTTGCTGAGACTTCCTTCGTTCTCTAGTCACCGAGGAGCCATCGTCCATGAGCCGCAAAAAAGTGACCCAACAGACTCAACAATCGCGTCGAGATTTCATGCAGTCCACGCTCGCGGCGGCCGCTGCCAGCAGTATGCCGTATTGGTTCTTCCGTGATCCGGCGGCGGCGAAAGCGTTTCAGTCGCCGAACGAGCGACCGCTGATTGCCTGCATCGGAACCGGCGATCGCTGGAACGCGGTCGGGCCGAATGCGCTTGCGTTTGGAGATTGTGTCGCCGTCTGCGATGTCGATGCCGAACACAAAGAGAAAGGCCAGAAAAAGGTCGAAGAGATTCAGAACAAGAAGGGGAACGCCAAAGAGGTCAAAACTTACGAGAACTATCTGGAGTTGCTCGACAAGCACCCGGAGGCACAGATCGTCACGGTTGTCACGCCGGACCATTGGCACTCGAAAATTTCGATCGACGCCATGAAACATGGCAAAGACGTGTATTGCGAAAAGCCGCTGACGCTGACAATCGACGAAGGGAAGCAAATCATCAAAGTGCTCGACGCGACGAAGCGCGTCTTTCAAGTCGGTACGCAGCAACGGAGCGAAATGTCGGCCAACGGCGGCAAGATGAAGCATCAGTTCCTGGTTGCGGTCGCGCTCGCTCGATCGGGACGGCTCGGCAAAATCCAGAAGGTCGAATGCCGCATCGGTGGGGCACCGACAAGCTCGGAAATCGCGAAGGCGGACGTGCCGAAGCATCTCAACTGGGACATGTGGCTCGGCCAAGCGCCGATGACCGACTACCTGCAAGGGGGCTTCGGCAACAACAAGAACTATCCGGAATCCCGCACGCACTATGAATTCCGTTGGTGGTACGAGTACTCCGGCGGTAAGCTGACCGACTGGGGCGCTCATCATGTTGACATCGCGACGTGGGCGATTGGCATGGAAAACAGCGGTCCGATCAGTGTCGAAGGAACCGCTAAGCATCCGGTTCCGTTCGAGAGCGGGATGCCGACGATCTCGAACATGTATAACGCGGCGAGTACGTTCCAGATCAATGTGAAGTATCCGAACGGCGTCGATATGCTGATCCGCAGCGACGAAGAGAACGGCATCCTCATCGAAGGGACCGAAGGACGAATCTTCGTCAGCCGAGGTTCGCTGAAGGGCAAGCCGGTCGAAGATCTCGAAACGAATCCGCTTCCGGCTGACGCACTCGTCCAGCTTTACAAAGGCAAAGAGCCAGGTAACGAGAACAACCGCCACATGTTGAACTTCTTCGAGTGCTGCGTGGATCGGACTCAGCCGATCAGCGACGTCTACACGCATCACCGCGCGATGACGACCTGCCACCTTTCCAACATCGCCATTCGACTCGGCCGGAAGCTGACGTGGGATCCCGACAAGCAAGAGATCGTCGGCGATGCCGAAGCCAATAAGTGGCAAGCTCGCGAGCAACGCAAAGGTTATGAAATCATCGTTTGATGAGTGAGTTTTGTTTGAGTTTCCAAATGTAAGCGGGCCGCGGAACGTTCAGCGGCCCGCTTTTTGGGTAGCCCGGGTTTTCAAACCGGGC
>JAYUFI010000926.1:0-9396 GCA_043738805.1 Planctomycetaceae bacterium
CCGCCGCCGGACATGAGCATGAACATGCAGCGTGGGTAATGATCGCGACCGTTGCGAGTCGTGTTGATTTTGGGTGTGCGACCGAACTCGCCTGTAACGAACACGGTCGTCGTTTCGAGCAAGCCCTTCAGATCGAGACCTTGCAGCAAGCCGGACAGGCCGCTGTCGAGGACCGGCAACTTCTTTCGCAACTGAGTCCAGTTGTCGTTGTGAGTATCCCAGCCGCCGAGTTCGATCGTGACGAACCGCGTCCCGGCTTCGACCAGTCGCGATGCCAGCAAGCAGCTTTGATCGAACGGCGTCTCGCCGAACAACTTCTGGAAGTTAGGTGATTCCTTGCTGACATCGAATGCCTCACGTGACTTCGGCGAAGTGATCATCGAGTGTGCCTGCTGGCCGAATTTGTCGAGACCTTTCACCAATTGATTCGTCTCTTCAAAACCACGGAACGCGCCGTCGAGATCTTTGAGCAACGCTTGCCGTTTCTCGACCGCGTCGATCGTCAAACCACCGGACAGCTTCAAGCCGCGCACGGAAAACATCTCACCTGGTTTCGGTGTCGCACCGGTATTGAGTGGCGCGTATTGCACGCCGAGATAGCCGGTCTTTTGGCGACTGGCCGGAATCGCCACGTTCGGCGGAATGTTGCCGTTGCCGCCGAGTTCCTTCATGACGATCGCGCTGTAGCCGGGGTATTCCAGCGAGGGCAACGGACGGCTGCCTGCATTGACGTACTCGGTGCCGAGTTCGTGAGCGGCCAACGTGTGCGTCACGCCGCGCAGGATCGTGAAGAGGTGCATGTTCTGCGCGAGCTTCGGCAGGTGCTCACTGATTTCGATGCCGTCGACCGACGTTTGGATTTGATCGAATTCGCCACGAAACTCGGACTTCGCTTCCGGCTTCAAATCGAACGAGTCCATGTGCGAGGGACCACCGGTCAAATTGATGAAGATCGCCGCGTTAGCTTTCGCCTTTGAGGTGACTTCACCCGCCGCCGCGAACTTCAAATAGTTCGCCAGCGTCAAGCCGGTGCCGCCGATCATACCGGCCTTCAGGAAGTCACGTCGTCGCACACCATTGCAAGTGATTGTTGTGGGCATGAGGTTGTCTTTTCAAAAAGTGAGGGTTCGCAGGCGTAGCGACAGGCGGCTCGCCTGTCGTTGAGACGAGGCAGGCGAGCCGCCCGCCCTACAGTTAGTGATTCACAATGAACTCTTTCGTATTGATCAACGCCCACAACAAATCGCGAGCGCCACTCACAGGGTCTTCGGACTGCGTTAGGAACTTCTTCGAGGTCTCGACTTCTTCGTTGCTCGGCAAGCGGCTGAGCGAACGGAGATACGCGGCCTTGATGATCTCTTCGGGCAACAAGCTGCTGGCGGCTTCGGTCGGAGCCGCTTCAGCGGGCTTTAACTCAACGGCCTCCGGATTCTTCTGGAGTTTGCCGTTGAGTTCTGCAATTCGCTGTTCGAGGTCTTTGATCTCTTTTTCATTGGCCACTTTGCGAGCACGCTTGAGTTCTCGTTCGGCGTTCGCCAGCAGCCTCTCGAAGTTCCGGCGAACCCCCTTCGCTTTTCCGACCTCGGCTTCATTGCGTGCAGGCTTCTTCGCAGCGGTCGGTGTCAGCGAGCGAACCCAGCCTTTGTTGTCGTTGAGCATCCCGAAGACTTGGTCGTCGTTCTGCATGTAGACAGTTTGCAACAAGCTCGCCTCCATCGAACGGTCGCAGTCGCAATTGCTTTCGCGAGTCGATCGACCGAAGACCGTCAGCGCGAAATCAGAACTGCCCTTGCCGCCTCGTTGGCTGACCGAGCCGGGAATCGAAGTCATGTGCCCTTTGTTGTTCGCCAGCCAACTGGAGGCTTCCGCGTCGGACAATGTCGCTTGCTTGAGCGCATCGAGTGCGATCTCGGCAGGCAGGCGGCGCGGAATCGCGTGCGAGAAATTCTTCTGGTCGAGCTTGTTCGTCTCATTCGGCTTCCAGCTTCGTTGATACGCGGCACTGTTGCAGATTTCGCGGTGCAGCCACTTCATGTCGAAGTCGTGTTCGATGAATCCCTCGGCCAAATAGTTCAGCAACGGAGCGTTGCTCGGAGCATTCGCGAGACTCATGTCATCGACCGGCTGCACGATCCCCACGTTGAAGTAGTTCGACCAGACGCGGTTCACGAACGCTTTGGCGAAGTACGGATTCTTCGCATCACGCAGCCACGCCATCAGCGGCACGCGAACGTCGTCGTGTTCGGACAGAACGATCGTTTCCGCACCGAGCAACTTGGCCGATGGTGGCGGCGGTTGTCGGGATGCCTGCTTACCGTTGTCCTTGTCTTTGTTCTTCTCTTTGTTTTTGTTTCCCTTCGGTGGTTCTGACCGCAAGGAATACAGTTCGGGCATCGGGATTACTTCGCCTGCTTTGATGTGCTTCTCAAGCTCTTTTTGCAGTTCACCGCCGTTGAGCTTGGCTGTGATCCCTAACTTTTCTTTGAGTGCTTGCTCCTCTTTCTTGTCGCGAGGATGCGTCCCATACGCCGTCCCTTTGAAGAAGCCGGTGAATTGATTGAAGTCACCCTGAGTCCATTGATCGAACGGGTGCTTGTGGCACTGAGCGCACTGAATGCGAATCCCCATGAAGGTGTATGCGAAGCCGATCGCTCGCTCTTCAGGCTTCAAAAAATTGCGACGAGCCCAGAAGTATGTCAGCCCCGCTTCTTCGGCGAACGAGCCTGCTTTCTTCGGCCCATACATGGCACTCGTTCGCTCGCAATAGGCCGTGTAGCTTTCACTCGGCTTGCGGCTGACGGCGGTGACGATCCCTTCGATGATCTTGTCATACGCTTCGTTAGCGGCGACTCGGCGGTAAATCCAGTCGTACCATTCCTGCGTCCGATCGACCTTGTAGCTGTTGTTGATGTTGAGATTCGCGACGTTGTTGCCGGTGAAGTCGCACAACTTCGTGGACCACCAAGCGGCATAGCCGGGGCGTTCGAGCAACTCGTCGATTTTCTTCGCTCGCTTGTTCGAATTAGTGTCCGAGAGAAACGCGACGACTTCTTGTGGCAACGGCAGAGTGCCCGCGATGTCGAGGCTCGTTCGGCGAAGGAACTCTTGGTCATCGCAGACGGCGGATGGTTCGATGCCGAGCTTGCGGAGCTTTTGCACGACCAGTTCGTCGATCTTCGTCGGCGTTTCAACCTGCGGATACTTGTCTCCTGTCTTGTCGCTGACGGGACGAATCACCGGGATCGGCACGACTCCGGCGTCGTAGTTCACGACGATGTGCGTGTCGCCGCTTTGTCCCGACGTCACCAAACCATTCGAGTCGATCGACGCAATCACGTCGTCGTTTGAGTTGAACCGGCACAGCGGCGTGACGTCTTCTCGCTTGCCGTCGGACCATACCGCGACTGCGGTGATCTGCGATTCGTCGCCGTCCTTGCCGAACTGAATCTCGCTCGGCGTCACTTCCAGTTTCACAAACTTCGGCGAGTCGGCATCGACGCTCTTCGCGCCCGCTTTGATCCAGTTGCGGAAGATGTTGTATTGCCAGCTATCAACGTCCATCCGCTTCCCGCCGCGATGCGGCATTTCTTGAGTCGCTTTCAGTAACGCGAGGCTGTCTTCAAAGGCATCCACAAGAACGCGCGGCTCACGATCTTTCTCTTTGTCCCCCTTCGCCAGTCCCTCGTGGTCCAGCTTGAAGTCGTAACCGAACAGCGACAGACGGAAGCCGCCCTGTCCTTGAAACGAGCCGTGACACGCCCGCCCGTTGCAGCCCAACCGGCTGAGCAACGGCACGACGTGCTGCTGAAAGTTGGGCGTTTCGTCGACGTCTTTGCTCGCAAAACGTTGACTCGCCGGCGGCGCGATCGAGTCCGCCGAGAAACCAACTTGTGTCACCGCCAACGATGCGGTGACGGCCAGCAACCAAAGAGTCGCATTGAAAATTCGAGGCATATCAGTCTTCCTTGAGGAGACAACTTACTCGTTGTGATCTCTACTAACCCGAAGCATCAGCGAGGGCGGCCGCTTTACAAAACGAAGCATTCAAAGTCTTGCGAAGCGCTCGCCCTCGCTGACGTTTCGGGTTAGTTTTGCGGCTTCGCCGCGTTATTTCATCGGACGTTTCGTCGCGGGCTTCATGGTTCGCTTGCGAACGTCCGCGTTCTTTTTAATCCGATCCAATTCACGATCGACCGTCGCTTCGCGACTTTGAACGTGCTCGGCAATTTGTTCGTCCATTTTTTGCAGGCGTGCCTGCGAGCGTTCGCGATCGTAAGTCAGCAGTTGCAGGCGAACGTCGTGTCGCTCAGTCAGCACTTGCCGCAGTTCGGTTTCTAATTCGGCGGAGGTGCTCATCGTCATTCGAGCGGCCAGCAGCCGGACTCGCGAATCCAATTGCCATTCATGGAGCATGATTGAATATCGCTCTGGATCACGTTCGCGATTTTTCTCCAAGCGTTCGCGAGTTTGATCCAGTTCGCGAATCGCCTTTGTGAATTGCCCCGGATTGCTGTCTCGCAATCGCGTGAGCAGTTCGGCGAGTTCCGGGTGATGCTGCTGAGCAAACAGCATCGCCGCCGTTTCACGCTGCGGAGAGACCGGTTCAACAGGACCATTGACCGCATCGCCCACATTCGACTTACCGGAAACCGCTCGGTTGGCCGCTTTTTTTTCAGGCTTCGTGACGTTGGCTTTGTCGCTACTTGGCTTCAAAACCGACTGCTTCACATCGGGTTTCTGCTTCGTTGACTCGTCTGCTCGAGCGAACGAAATGAAACCAGCAACCAACGTGATTGTGGCGCACGCGAGCCGCGTGCGCCACAGTTTCCAGTCGCACCCCGATTCATTTTTGAGGAGTCTGCATCGCATCATTTAGTTCTCCCGTACTTCAGGCGTGTCGTCGCTCGGCAGGAGTTCGGCTTGTTCTTCGCTCGTCACCGCAGCAAGCATCCAATCCGGCGGGTCGAGATCATCGTCGTCTCGATCGAGCGCATCGCTGTCGTCGTCCGCCTGATTACGAACCGCTTCTCCTTGGGCCCAAGCCGCGACCAGACGATCGGTGCCGTCTCGCTTTGCGACTTTGTGGCCGGTCAGAACCGACGACCCGACCGCGACAATCATCGTCGCCGCGATCGCCGATGCGGCGATGAAGGTCAACGCCGCACTGGTCCAGCGCGAAGGAAGAATCGTGACATCGACCGATCGTAGAACAGGCGGCTCGCCTACGACGGCGATCAACTCGGTATCAAACTCAGGCGAGCCGCCTGAGCTACGAGTCATCACTGCCGCGATAGTTAGGTTGAGTTCCGTCGCACGAGCAACCGCTTCGCAAGCACCGTCGTCGGTCGTAAGACGTTCCTCAAACGCGGTCGCCTCAACCGCCGACAACTCGCCCGTGACGTAGCAGAACGCCAGCCAGTCGAGATCGTTTCGGGAAGTTGCTTCGTGAGGAGTCATGATCAATTCTCAAAGTGTCCGAGTCGTTGTTGCAGCTTTTGCATCGCCAGTCTCATGCGAGTCAGCACAGTTCCCAGAGGCACCTTTAATTCGTCCGCGATGACCGCGAACGTTTTGTTCTCGTAAATCCGCATTCGCACCACGTAACTCTGTTCGGACGGAAGATCATTCAAAGCCAGCCGCACTTGTTCGATCGTCTCGGCTTGCAGAACAAATCCTTCCGGAGATTCATTCCGAGTCATCGAACCACCCGGCGATTCGTGTCGCCGACCATCCTGCTGAGCCAACTCCCGAAACGATCTTTCCTGAACCTTCGCCCGCCGCTTGAGCGTCAAAGCTTCGTTCAACGCCACTCGGAACAACCACCCTTTGCGAGTCTCCGTCCGAGCCGAATCTCCTTGTTCCACTGCCTTGACCCACGTCGCTTGCAAAGCCTCGCCAGCCAAGTCGTCGTTGCGGAGCACTCCCAGCAGAAATGACCGCAATTCCCCCACAAACTCGGCAAACCATGCCGAGCCTTCCGCAGGATCGAACTGGTCTTCGCTGTGAGCCAAACTCCGCTCCCCATCCGTGCCGCGAATCACTCGGCAGCTAAACGATGCGCTGACCTCGTCGGTTATTCTCTAAGACGCCAAAGTTTTCAGAAGTTCGACACATGTCGTTCCACTTGAACGAGATTGTCGAAGAACGTCGCTCCGCCGCCGAGGTCCGTCAGTCGCGTCGGTGTCGTCGAGTTGCAGTTGCGATTTCCCAAGCTGTGCTTGTTCCACCAAATGCTTGGCGCGACGACGACACCAGGACGAACCGTCTCGCCGACGATCGCTCGCGCCGTGAACGAACCGCGATCGTTGAAGATGTTGACCAACTCGCCGTGTTGAATGCCGCGATTCGTTGCGTCGAACGGGCTGATCTCCAATTGCGGCTCAACCGCCGATCGCCGTAGCGAGTCAACTTCGACAAACGTCGAATTCAAAAAGTGCGGCGACGGAGGAGACAACAACTGCAACGGGAATCGTGCGGCCAATTCCGGCGCGGAGTCCCGTGATTCAGCGGGCGGAATGTATGTCGGTAGCGGATCGAGTCCCTGGTTCGCCAGCCGTTCGCAATAGAACTCGCACTTCCCGCTTGGCGTCGGAAAGCCTCCGTTGGCGAACGGTGCTGAAAGCGTCGTCTTGCCTGTCTTCGATTCCTCCACGTTCTTGGCGAACGTGGCTACGGGCGGTGGGTTGATCTTGATCGCTCCTTCGCATTTCAAGCGGTCCAAAGTGATGCCCCTCAATGCGAGCGGGACTTTGTCGGGCGATGTCGTTTCCCACAACAGTTCGCGAGCGAGCTGTTCATCGCTCGCCTCGAACAACTCCGATTCAAAACCGAGTCGCTGGGCAAGGCCGCGAAAGACGTCGGTGTTGCAGCGCGACTCGCCCAGCGGAGCGATTGCCGGGACGTTGACCTGCACGTAGTGATGACCGTACGAGCCATGCAAATCGAAGTGCTCAAGCTGCGTGGTCGCGGGGAGAATGATGTCGGCATAGTCGACGGTATCGGTCGGGAATTGCTCATGCACGACAGTGAAGAGATCGTCGCGGAGCAGACCGGAAAGGACTCGCTGTTGATCCGGAGCAATCGCCGCCGGATTGCTGTTGTAGACGTACAACGCTTGCACCGGCGGGCCGGGAAGTTCGCCGTGCAACGCCTCGGCCAGTTGGACCATGTTGATCGTGCGCGTCCCCGGCGGAATCAAGTCGGGACGCTGCACCGCGGACATCTGAAACGGAAACGAGGCACTCGTTGACAGCAAAATTCCGCCCGCCGCATGTCGCCACGCTCCGACGATTGCCGGCAGACACGCGATCGTACGCACGGCCATGCCACCGCCCGCATGACGTTGCAAACCGTAATTGATGCGGATCGCACTGGCCGGTGTAGGACGGGCACTCTTGCCCGTCGCTTCATCGTGTCGGGCAAGAGTGCCCGTCCTACAAGAAGCGTACTCGTGAGCCAATTGTTCAATGTCGGCCACGTCCAACTCGGTGATTCGAGCGACTCGCTCCGGCGTGTACTCCGTCAGGACTCGCGCTCGCAGTTGTTCGGTCCCCAAACAGTGTTGTGCGAGATACTCCTCGTCGGCCAAACGATCGCGAAAGAGAACGTGCATCAGGCCAAGCGCCAGCGCCGCATCGGTCCCCGGTCGCGGGGCGAGATGCCAGTCACTGCGCGCCGCCGTTTGCGAACGATACGGGTCGATGGTCACGATCTTCGCCCCGTTGTACTTGCGAGCTTCGACCATGCGGACCCAGAGGTGCATGTTCGTGACCGCCGTGTTTGAACCCCAGTTGATGATGTATTTCGACTGGCTGAATGCTTCCGGATCGGTCCCTTGTCGCGAGCCGATTGTCGCCGTGTAACCGGCGACTCCCGCCGTCGCACAGATCGTGCGGTCGAGCAATGAGGCTCCCAGCCGATGAAAGAAGCGCCGATCGAGCCCCTCGCTCTGAATCTTCCCCATCGTGCCGCAATAGCTATAAGGCAAGATCGCCTGCGGCCCATGCGGCCCGTCAGCAATCGACTTGAACCGCTCGGCAATGACAGCGAGAGCCGCGTCCCATGAGATTCGCTCAAACTGCCCGGCCCCTTTCGGTCCGACACGCCGCATCGGGAACTGCAACCGATCCCGATGATAAACCCGTTCCGGATACCGCGAGACCTTGTGACACAAGAACCCGCGCGTGAAGGAATGCTCGCGATCTCCGCGGACTGACACGGCTTGCTCGCCATCCAACGTGATCAGCATCCCGCACGCATCGGGGCAATCATGCGGACAAACGGCGCGAACTGTTCTCATCATCAATTTCCTTCACTCGTGGTTGCATTTCTTCTTCGCGTCCTTCGCGCCTTCGCGGTGTCAATTCTTAATTCACCGCAAAGGCGCGAAGGACGCGAAGAAGAAATGGTGGGCGTCGTTCGAGTTTTAATATAGCAACGCAGCGGTGGGTCACAGAGATCAGGGTTTTGTTTGGCTGGCGGTCTGTAGTTGATTCTCTGAGGCTGCGATAACCTCTCGCCGAGTCGTTCTTCATCAATTGTTTGAGCATCGTTGGTTCTCATGGCTGAAGTCGTTCCCTATCCGTTGTTGTTTCGATTTGCGTTTCCGATCGGTCGTTTGGACGCAATCCCGAAAAGTGGCAAACGGTTGCTCGATCTGGGGCCGGAGTTTGCGTTGCCCGATCTCAGTGAGCTGCAAAGTGCGAAGCCGACGGGGGAATTGCGGATCGCGTGGAATGACGAAGGACTCGGTTTTTCAGTGATCGTGCGAGGAAAGCGGAACGATCCCGAAGCAGATGAGCGAATGCCAACTCAAGGGGATGGGCTGCAAGTGTGGCTCGACACACGCAACACGCAAACGATTCATCGAGCGAGCCGCTATTGCCACCACTTCTGTGTTTCTCCGGTGGGTGGCGGACTGAACGGCGAGAAACCGTTCGGCCTGCAATTGCCGATCGCTCAAGCGCGCGAAGCCGCACCGCTCGCGGCAAAAGAAAGCCTGTTGGTCGATGCCGAGATACTCGCTGACGGCTACCGACTCGATGCGTGGTTACGACGCGATCAGCTTCAAGGTTTCGATCCTGTCGCCGATCGGGAAGCGGGAACGCCGACGCGGCTCGGATTCTTTTTTGTCATTCGAGACAGTGAACTCGGCCCTCAAACTTTGTCCGTCGATGACCGGTTTCCGTTTGCCTACGATCCGAGTTTGTGGGGAACGCTCGAACTCAATGCGTCGTAGAACGGGTCTGTTTTGCCGGGCGGTGTTCATTGACGGTCGCACTCGCGATGCGCGAACGATCGGTCGCTGCGGATGACAAACTGCCGAAAGGACATAAGGAAAAATGGCTTCGTGTTTTTGGAGCCCGGTTTTTCAAACCGAGGCAGCTCGACCGGTTT
>JAYUFI010000927.1:0-1290 GCA_043738805.1 Planctomycetaceae bacterium
ACCGATGATCGAACCTGCCATCAAGCGACATCCGGCCATTACCTGCGACGTGAAGCACGTTGAACGAGTTACCGTGGATGAGATCGTCGAGTTGGAGATCGTCGTCAAGAACACTGGTGACACGGCACTCAGCGATGTTCGAATTCTGGTCGAGGTTCCCGCCGAACTGAAGCACCGTCAAGGAGCGGAGGTCGAGTACGAGGTTGGCAAGCTCGCTCGACACGGTACTCACAAGACCGTGCTGAGGCTGTTGGCTCAAGCCCCCGGACAGGCCGTCAATCGAATCCACGTCGTGACGCACGAGTCCGCCGAATCGAAGGCCCGCGCCCCAATCACTGTCGTGGCGAAGCCGGTTTCACGACCAACGCCGCGCGATCCCGAAGTGCCTCACCCGATTCCGACACCCGCATTCAAGCCAACTTCTAAACCGCTCCCGTTTCCCACTTCAGGCAGTTGCTGCTGTCCCGGCCAGCCGGTGGCCTTGCTCTGGGAACCGCGGTTTATTCCGTAGTCAACGCTCCGAGCAACGCTCGCGTCAGGTTCCGTCTGTGGACGCAACCTTTGAATTCAATTCAAAGTCGAACGTCTGGTTCGAGGCACTGACATCCGCCGTCAGTTCCGACTTCTTGTTGTACCTGCTCGGGACGAGTTCTTTCGCGCGTTCAGACTTCTCGGCGGGTTCATCGGACCCGCTCTCGCTTCCCGATTCGGACGAGTTCAGTCCCAGAATCTTGCGTGAGGTGCTGATGCGAACAATCTTCCTGCCCGGCTTCACGCCCATCATGTCGGAGTCCAGTCGCAGCTTGTAGTTGCCGCTGGAGTTCGTTTGCCCGAACGAGAACGTCCCGTCCTGGACATCGTCAAACGTGATCACCGCTCTGGCCAACGGCTGGCCATCCAAAGTCACCCGGCCACTCACAGTCACGAGTCCGAGCTTGCTGTAGTCCGCTTTGGGCTTGGAATCACAACCGCTCGCGATTGCGAACGACAACACCCATAAACACCCGAGCGCCCGGCTACGCATGCTCATCTCTTGTCCTCGCGTCTACAGGTCGAACACATTTGATTGCCGAGTTCGCTCGTTTAACCGCAAGCCAAAGATGAGCGTGTGTTGTGGACGATTCACAGAAATTTGTTACGTCTTCGCGCTCGCCTTCGGCTTGCAGTTAAACGAAAACAACCCCGCAATAGAAAGTCGTTCGACCGCAACAGGCTCATTCAAAATTGCAGCAGCCTCAGAATTCGCCGACAACCTCACCGCCAGCGCGAGTGGCCAGCTTGCGATAGAGT
>JAYUFI010000928.1:0-24863 GCA_043738805.1 Planctomycetaceae bacterium
CTGACCATCCAGAACGGCAACGCGGGTGCTCAATTTGGGGGGGGCATCTTGGCGCAGAGCCCTGGTTCGCTGACCGTGTCGAATGCCACGATCAAGAACAACCACGCTCTCTTTGGGGGAGGAATCGAGTCGTCGGGATCGCTGATTGTCAGCAGCAGCACGTTCGAGGGAAATGTGGCGGATTTGAGCGGCGGCGGCGTCTTTGCGAACGGCGAAACGTCCGTATTCAACAGCACGTTTCTCCAGAACAAGGCGAACGGAGTGACGCCCCTGGAGGACCTCAATTCCGGTAGTACAAACGGTGGTGGTGGCATCGCAGTCTCGGGGCAATTTGCGGTCATCATCATCATCAATTGCACGTTCAACGGCAATCAGGCGGTCGGCGTTGGCGGCGGTATTGCCATCCTCCAGCCAAACAATAGCCATTTCAACATTGTTCACAGCACGTTGACCGGAAACTCTGTGGTGCTTGAGCCAGGAAATGCTTCTGATCTCGCCAATCGAGTGAACAGGTCGAAACTCAAAGGGGGCGGACTCTTCTCGCAAGCACCCACGGCGGGGTCGTCTCCAGTACGTTCAGGATCGGTCACCATCAAAAACACGATCGTGGCTGGGAACTTCGTCGCGACGATGAACAATGTTGCGACTGACTACGGCGGCCCAGAGTTTCAAGGAGAGTTTCAATTTAGCGATGGGCCGAATCCTCCACGCGGAACCCTGCTCGGCGGCAACGGCATGGTCAGCGATCACAACGTGTTCGGTGGGAATGTCAGCCAGATCTTTGCCGGAGGTCTCGCTAATAACGGCGGACCGACGCAGACGTTCGCGCTGGTCAACAATCCCGCCAATCCAGCGTTTGGAACAGGAGTGTTTGACTCAAGAGTCATCGCGGATCAGCGCGGGTTTGTTCGCAGCACGACCGCTCCCAGCATCGGAGCGTTTGAGCCGAACAGTTCGACGCTGATCGTCACCACCACCGCCGATGAAGACAACGGTGTCGCCGACCCCAAGGCCGGAGCGGGAACCTCGCTGCGAGAAGCGATCAACTTGGCCAACAGCCTGACGTTCCCCACCACGATCACGTTCGCCTCCAATGTGACGGGAAAGATCTCGCTGACGCAGGGACAGCTCAACCTGACGAACCCGCAGAAAATCACGCTGCAAGGACCAGGAGCCAGCAACCTGGCGCTCGACGGCAATCAGACCACGCGCATTCTGAGCGTCGCCTCGAATGCCGTCGCCAACATCTCCGGATTGACCTTCCGGAACGGCAGTTCGGTTTCCACGGGCGGAGGCGCGATTGAGAACCGAGGGATACTGAACCTGACAGGAATCGTCGCCGAGTTCAACGTGATCACCACGAGCGCGAATCGCGGCGGCGGAGCAATCGCCAATCTGTCTGATGGCAATCTGACCGTGGAAAACTCAACCATCAGCAGCAATCAAGCCAACGGCAGTGGTCCCAACGGCGGCAGTGGCGGCGGGATTTCCAACGACGGCAGTCTCGTGGTGCGAGGCAGCACGTTCGTTTCCAATACCGTCGAGGGCGACGGCGGCGGAGCGGGCATCGCCAACTTCGGATTCGCCGTCATCACCAACAGCACGTTCACTCAAAACACGGCCCTGATCCGGGGTGGTGCCGTCGCAAACCAGGGAACCCTGTTCCTCATCAACAGCACCGTCGCCCAGAACTTTTCTGTGACAGGTGCCGGACTCTTTACCACTCAGTTCAACTCCGCGCCCTTCGCTGCCAGCGCGGTCTTCAATTCGATTCTCTCCGGCAACTTCAGCTTAAGCCATGACAGCCACGGTCTGCGCACACAGCAAAATGTTGGTGGCCAGGCTCTCGACTCTCACAGCTCGAACAATCTGATTGGTGGTGACGTCACGACCATTCTGGAAACCATCGATGGCACTCTGGTTCCGAGACTGGCAGACAACGGCGGCCTCACTCAAACAATTGCTCTCAAAGAGAACAGCCCGGCGATCGACGCCGGAGACAACTCGCAAGCAGTTCTCGATCTGAACAACACCCCCCTGACCACCGATCAACGCGGTATCGGGTTTACCCGCGTTTTCAATGGAACGGTTGATATCGGTGCCTTCGAAAAGGTTCTTCCCACGAGCATCATCGCCCAAGCGGCGACCAACCAAGATAACGTTGATCCGGGAAAAGATTTGACGTTGACCGTCACGGTCTCCAACACGAGCAACGTCCTCGCGCAGGACGTGACATTGACCACCGATATTCCAACCGGGACGACCTTCACCAGCTTCAAGCAAGTCTCCGGACCCACGTTCACGACAACAGTCCCGACCTTGGGCGGCACAGGCAGCGTTTCCGCAACAATCGCCAGCCTCGCCGCCAACACCACGGCAACGTTCACGTTGGTCGTCAACGTGAAGCTCCAGGCTGCCGGAACGAATATCGTCGTCACACCGACAGCCAGCACCACAACCACGAGCAATCCGGGCTTCTCCGTGTCGTTGAGTATTCCGGTCAATGCGCTACCGCCTGCGCCGATCATTTCGGCCATTCAAACCGACAACACAAACAACCTGACCTCCGTCGGAACGCCGGTTTTCTTCACGATTGAATTCAGCAAAGCCATCCAATCCAGTTCCGTGACGGCCGAAGACTTCACGAACAGTGGCACAGCCGGCTTCCTAATCAACTCGGTCACCCCACTCGCCCTCTCCGATCGCAAGTTTCGCATCAGGGTCACCCCCACCACCCCGGGGACGTTGATTCTGGCACTCTCCAACTCGGCGTCGATTCTCGACACCGACGACCAACCGCTGGCACCGCAGACTCTCAACGTCCCGATCATTACCGTCTCTGGCCCGCTGGTCGTCGATTCGACGAGCGACATCGACGACAGCAACTTCACCGCTGGAAACCTCTCTCTCCGAGAAGCGGTGCGGCTGGCGAACACCAACTCCGGCGACGACACGATTCGGTTTGCGGCGAACCTCGGCCCCATCACTCTGACCAGTGGCGAGCTGGACCTGACCGACACGGCCGGCTCAGTCACGATCGTTGGCCCAACCGGTGGGACGCAGATCATTCAACGCTCGACCGCTGGGGGAACGGCGAACTTCCGCATCTTCCACATCAGCTCCGATGTCACCGCGAATCTCCAATTCCTGACCATCGCCAATGGAAACAGCGGCGATGAGTCTGGCGGCGGCCTCCGCAACGACGGCTCGCTGGTGCTGTCCAATTCCACCGTGCGCAACAACGCCACCAACACCGAAGGCGCGGGATTGTACTCGGCGTTCGAGAAGCACCTGGAGATCGTCAACTCGACCTTCTCCAACAACATCTCCCAGCAACGTGGCGGCGGACTGTTCAACGACGGACTCGCGAACGTCGCCTCGTCCACGTTCTCCGGCAACCAAGCCAAGTCGGACGGCGGTGGAATCTATCAACAGTTCGGATCGCTCGATTTGGTGAACACTACCGTCACGCTCAACGTGGCGGACTCGGACAACGACGGCGACGGCGACGCCGGCGGAATCGCGGTGGTCGGCGTATCGAACCTGTTCAGCTCGATCATCGCCGGCAATCGCCGAGCGTCTGCCAACAGCGACATCGCCGTCGGGTTTGTGAATCATGCGGAAAACTGTCTGGTCGGCGACGGCCCCACGGCTGGGAACGTGACCAACGGAGTCGACGGCAACATCGTCGGGAACAACGGCATCGGCACGCTGCCGCTGACGAGCATCCTCAACACGACACTGGCGAACAACGGCGGACCAACGCAGACCCACGCTCTCGTCCCGCTCAGCCTCGCTCGCGATGCCGGTAATCCTAACTTCAGCGGCACAGACCAGCGCGGAAGTCCGGTGAACAATCTCACCTTCCCCGGTCGCCCCGACATCGGAGCGTTCGAGTACCAGCCCGGAACGACACCCATCACGCTACCAGCCAATTCCACGACGACCCTCTTCGTCGCCGAAGGGAAGACACTGGTCCTCTCCGAAGTGATCACCGGCGTTGCCACGGCGAGTCTCACCAAAACCGGAACCGGCACCCTGATCCTCGCTGGCAAGAACACCTACCTCGGCCAAACCACGATCAACGCCGGAACCGTGCTCGTTCGCAACAACGATGCGCTCGGCACCGGCACCGGCTCGAGGGGAACCACCGTCGCCACCGGAGCGAGCGTGGGCATCAACACGAACGCATTGAATGTCCCATTGAGTGTCTCAGAACCGTTGACGCTGAACGGCACCGGCGTCGGCAACGCCGGAGCACTGCAACTGAATGTCCTCCCCAACGGCTCTGGCATTCGCACCGGCACTTGGTCGGGAGTCGTCACGCTCGCCAACGATTCCACCATCGGCGTCGATCCGGCAAACACTCTGACCATCTCCGGTCTCATCACTGCCACAACCGGCGCTGTGACCAAGGGACTCACCAAAGTCGGCCCAGGCAAACTGATCCTCACGGCCGCCAACAACTACACCGGCTCAACCACGATCAACGCCGGAGAACTGACCATCAACGGCTCACAACCGAAGAGTGCGATCGTCCTCAACGGCGGTACGCTCAGCGGTAAAGGAACCACGCTAGGAGTCACCGGTAACGCGGTCGTTGGCTCACACATCGCTCCCGGCGACAACGGCCCTGGCAAATTGACTCTCAAGGCCAATCTGTTCCTGAACTTCAACGCCACTTTCGATGCGCAGATCAATGGGACCACGATCGGCACCCTGCTGGACAACATCGACGTCACCGGCACCGTCACGCTCAACAACGCGACCCTGTCACCAACGCTCGTCACCGGGTTCGCCTCCAAGGTTGGCAACAAATACCAGATCATCACCAACGACGGCAGCGACAAGATCGGCGGCACGTTCAACGATCTGGCCGAAGGAGCGTTCCTCACAATCAACGGCGCGAAGTTCCAAATCTCGTACAAGGGAGGCACCGGCAACGACGTCGTGCTGACGCACGTCAACAGCAACGCTGCGTTCCGCGAACGCTCGGTCACGTCCACGATCGGCGAGAACGGCGTCGTCACCCTGCAAGGGACGATCGTCGAAGTCGATCCGAAAGATCGCTTCAAGCTGACAATCAACTGGGGCGACGGCCGCCAAGAGGTTCGCCAGTTCCCCGCAGGCAGCAACGGTCAACTCGTCACGCTGACTCACCAATACCGCAACGGCCGAGCGACCCCCTACGACATCTCTCTCGACTGGCGCGACCAACACGGCGGTGGCAATCGCGATCATCTCTCGGTCTTGGTCAACAACGTCGCCCCCACTGCCACGGTCTCCGGCCCCGATACGTTCACGGCAGGACAAAGACAGCGATTCACTTTCCACGCCACCGACCCGTCACCCGGCGATCAAGCCAGCCTCATGCAATGGACCATCGACTGGGGCGACGGCACCACCGAAACTCTCAGCCGAGCATCGCAATTCACCCGTTCGCACCGATACACACAACCGGGCGACTACCTCATCCGCGCCACCACCACCGACCGAGACGGGCTGGTCAGCGCAATCACCACTCACAGGGTCCATGTCGAACCCATCGCCAGCTTGGCGAACCTCTCCTTGCGAACCATCGGCGACCTGCGGATGACCGTGTGACCCATTTGCTGACTCCCAGCCGCAAGGCGGCCGTCTCACGCGGCGGCACCGGAGCTAAAAACACTGGCGATATCCTCGACGCCCTCTGAATCTCGGTACGGAGCGATGTTCAACTTCCCAATAGGGCAGCACCAACGCAGCGTTGACTTCGAATACGAATCGTCTCTTGCTCATGCAATCAGTATTTCTAAATTATCCAACAGAACGGCTGATCCAACGAGTTCCGAGCCGCTCGAACGAACGAGTGAATGTTCGGCCTGAGCCTTTTTTCTGGCCATTCGGCCAACTTACCACCAAACAAAAAAGCCACAACTTCAAATGAAGTTGCGGCTTTTCACAAAATCGTAACTCGGTCGAGCAGTTCAAATCCCGCCAACAGTCGCATTGCAACTGATGGCAAAATTGAAAGTTACGAGTAGTCGGGATGACCGGACGGCGTTAGAACTTTTTTTGGCTGGACTTGACGAATGGGATATTGCGTCGAGACGTTATTTCTTACGGTGAAAAGCCCAATTTATACAATCATCGCCGTCGGAACCTTCTCGCTACGAACTGCCTGTAAAAGCGAATCGATCCGCACCGGCTTCGAAAACCAGCCATCGAGAGGGAGGGTATTTGCCTCGAACTCGCTACGTGACGAGCCGCTAACGGCGAAGACTCGCAGGTTATGCAGACGGATGTCGTCGCGGACATTTTTCAAAAACGTCGGGCCGTCCACTTCGGGCATGCGCATGTCGAGTAAGACGAGGTCCGGCAGGTCGTGCTCGTGGAGGTAGTCGAATGCCTCGCGGCCGTTGCTGGCGGTGGCGAATTCGATGCCTCCCAGCCGCAGGCACGTCGCGAGCAATTCGCGTTCTTTGGCTTGATCTTCGACAATCAAGACCTTGGGCGGAGTGCTCTCGACGACCGTGTCCGTGGTCGATTGTTCGAGGTCCGTCAGTTCGGAAAACACTTCGGCAAGGTTTCGTTCGGGATCGACGGCCTGGCCGAGTTCCAGTTGGCGTTGGAGAAGTTGCAGCTTGAGCATCAGGTGGTTGAGCTTGTTTCGCCATTCGTGACGGAGCTTGCGGGCGCTGGGTGAGTTTGCCGAGTTGGAGAGACTGTCCCCTGTCGCGGACTTCTTGGTGAGCACTTCGTCCCGCAAGACGGGGACATCATCGGGAGCTTCAATTCCCAATCGCATGACCGATCCGCGCGAACGCAGGACTTCGATCGCGACGCCGAGACTTGGAAAAACCACCTTTTGGCCGGGACGGCGAGAGAGCACGAGCATGGGGCAACCTTCCTTGGAAAAGACAAGACGCGCGAACCGTCACCACATGACGGTTGCAACGTCCGGGGGAGCGTCTTGCTCAGCCAACACTTCCGTGTGTGCCCCAGACCGGGTAATGGGGCGAAAATTTAGCGGGCGAATTTCAGAGTTCAAGATCAATTGTTGAACCGCTATGCCATCGGCGTGCGCACCCACGCCGATGGCGTTGGGGTTAAACGATTCTCTCAAAGAGCGAGTGGAGTTCAGCTCGCTTGAGCGGTTTGACGAGATGCACATTGAAGCCAGCGGCAAGTGCTTTCTCGCGGTCGGAGGGAAAGCCGTAGCCAGTGAGCGCGACAAGGTATGGTGTGGGATGAAGTTGTCTGGATCGAATGCGTTGCGCGACCTCGAAGCCATCAAGGCCGGGGAGGCCGATGTCGATGAGTGCGACTTCGGGTCGCCACTCGGAGATGAGTTCGATGCCTTGTCGTCCATCGGCTGCTGCGCGGACTTCGTGGCCGTCGAGTTGCAGCAGTGATTGCAGTGTCGATCGGCTGTCGGCGTTATCTTCGACGATGGCGATGCGAAAACAGTGTGACTCGTCGCTCGCCGTAGATGGACCGACAGGACGCGGCGGAGTCACAGCGGCGTGAGTCAACAGCGGCAGACGAACCGTGAATTCACTGCCTTGATTCTGCCCCGCGCTCGTGGCAATGACAGAGCCGCCATGCAGTTCGACGATCGCTTTGACGAGAGTCAGGCCGACACCCATGCCTCCGTCGGCGCGGTCGAGCGTTTCGTTGGATTGAACGAACAAATCAAAGACTCGACCGAGCATTTCCGCCGAGATGCCGACCCCGTTGTCTTTGACTCGCACGACCGCTTGGCCGTTTTCTTCGCTGAGCCGAACCGAAACCGTGCCACCCGTCGGCGAGTATTTGGCGGCGTTCTTCAACAGATTGATGATGACCTGCTGCAACCGCGCGGGGTCTCCGTCCACCCGAACGGTGGAATCGAGACCAGTCACATCGAGACGCTGCTCGCGAGCGGTGACGAGCGGTTGAATCGTGTCCATCGCTTCCGAGATGACCTCGGCCAGCAAGCAGTCTTGGTGGCGGAGCACGATCTTGTTTTGTGTGACGCGCGCGACGTCGAGCAGATCGTCCAGGAGTAGCCGCATTTGTTCGGACTGACGGCGGACGACTTGGCACGCAGCATGGCGACGCTCGTTGTCGAGGGTTGTTTGGTCGAGCAATTGAGCCGCGTTGAGGATCGCACCGAGCGGATTGCGCAGTTCGTGCGAGAGCATCGCCAGAAAATGGTCACGATTGCGGATCGACTGCTGGAGGCGAGATTCTGCGATCTTGAGCGGCGAGATGTCGATCAGTGACAGCACGACGCCGTCGAGTGCCGCCGCACTGATGCGGTACGACAGGATGCGCAGGAAGTAGCAATTGCCATCGCGATCGTGGATTTCCTTTTCGATGGGCGTGCCGCAGTCCAACACTTGTTGCAACGAACTCATCAGCGGCTCATCGAGCAAGTTCGTAAAGCCGGTGATCGGCCGACCGATGTCTTGCGGCAGTAAGTTGAACAGCTTGCCGACTCGCGGCGTAAACCGGCGGATGCACAGGTTGCAATCGAGAAACAAGATGCCGACGTCGGTCGCCAGCAGAAGGTTTTCGAGATCCGCCGTGACCTGCGTCAGCTCCTCGATCTTGTGCTGGTACTCGGCGTTGACGGTGTAAAGCTCTTCGTTCACCGAGTGCAGCTCCTCGTTCGTGCTTTGCAGTTGTTCGTTCGATGCGACGAGTTCCTCATTCGTCGCCTGCAACTCTTCGTTGCTGGATTCCTGCTCCTCGATCATCGCTTGTAGGTTCTCGCGCGTGTGGCCGAGTTCCTGTTCGAGAGCGTGAATTTGTTCGCGGGACGCGACCCCCAGGTCGATGGCAGCTTCATCGCGCGGCGGTGCTTGTTGCGCCATGTCTTCAAGGATGATGAGAAAACTCGTCAGGCCGGAGATGCGGTCGTGCAGCGGTTTGACGGTGAGCCGCGTCAGCAACTCGCCCCCCTCTTCGGATGGGACGCGAATGCCGGTGAAGACGACCGGGACCAACTGCTTCTCCGCGCGGGCCAGCGCGCCGAGCAGAATCATCTTGAGTTCGCTATTGACCATGTCGAACAACATGGTTGTCGCTCGGCCATCGCGAAGTCGGAGGTACTTGCCCGCTCCGCCGAAGCTGTGAACCAATTCCTTGCGGTCGTTGATGAGGAAGCTCGGCGGCATGTGCTCTTCGAGCAGCCGGTCGTACACGGCTTGCTGCAATCGGTCGGACGCGGCGGCACTCGACGCATACGCCATGTTGATACGCGGCTTCTGCGGTGGGCCGGAGGGGAGCAGCAGCCGAAAGTCGGGACGCAATCGCACGTCGCGGCGTTTGCGATACAGCTTCCAGTGATCATCGACCGGCTCGAATTCGTCGGAAAGATCGCCGGGGCTTTCGCTCGGTCCCATGAACATCACGCCCCCCGCCTTCAAGCCGAAGTGAAACAGGGAGAGCACTTTTTTCTGTGCCGACGGCTGCAAGTAGATCAGCAAGTTGCGGCACGAAATCAAATCGAGCCGCGTGAACGGCGCGTCCTTCAGCAAATCGTGCGGAGCAAACACGATCATCTTGCGAATGTGCGGCACGACCTGAAAGCCGTCTCCTTTTCGGACGAAGAATTGCTCGCGGCGCTGCGGACTGACAGCGGTCAAAGCCTCTTCCGAATAGAGGCCCGCGCTGGCAATGTCGAGCGAACCTCGATGTGCGTCGGTCGCGAAGATGCGAACCGTCGGCTGCCGATTCATCGTTGCGAGCTGTTCGTGAATCAGCATCGCCAGCGAGTACGCCTCTTCGCCCGTCGCGCAGCCGGCGACCCACACGCGGAATTCCTGATCGTCCCCGACCGCCGCGAGCAGTCGCGGCAGTTCGTCGGTCGCCAGCCGATGAAACGCCTCGCGGTCGCGAAAGAATTGAGTCACACCAATCAGCAAGTCTTTGTAGAGCTGATTTAGCTCGGCGCTGTTCTCCGCGAGCCGCTCGACGTACTGCTCGACATCGAGCGATTGATTGAGCAGCAGTCTTCGCTCGACGCGTCGTGTCACGGTGCTCGGCTTGTACTGGCTGAAGTCGATGCCGTATTCGGCTCGCAACATGCGGAAGATCGCCTGCAAGCCGACTTCGGGGACGGACGGCAGCTCATCGCTGCCGAGTTCCGGCGAACGACGCAATCGCACCAGTTTCAGAATCGCTGCCGGCATGTCCGCTGCCGGCAGCACGAGATCCACGAGACCTGTTTCGCGAGCGCTGCGCGGCATCCCGTCGAACTTCGCCGACTCTTCGCTTTGAGCGACGATCAATCCGCCCGCTTCGTGAATGTCCCGAATCCCGCGCGAGCCGTCGCTCCCCGTCCCCGACAAGATGACGCCAATCGCACGGCTGCCGAAATCCTGAGCCAACGAACGCAAGAAGCGGTCAATCGGCAACGCGAATCCCTGCGACGGGTCTTTGTCGGTCAAGAAGAGCCGTCCCGCCGACTGAATCATTTCTTTGCGAGGCGGCATCAAAAAAATCGCGTTCGGTCGCAACTCGATCCCGTCTTCCACGCGGACAATCGGGATGCGAGTCCGCCGCGCGAGCAGCTCATCCATCATGCTCTTGAAGTCAGGCGACAAATGTTGCACGACCACAAAGCAGAGTCGCGAATCTTCCGGCATGTGCTCGAAGAATTGTTCGAGAGCTTCCAAGCCGCCGGCCGAGGCTCCGATGCCGACCACATAGAACGGCTCGCCATTCGAGACCGGAGCCAGCGATGTCGTACCCGTTTCCGCCAATGAATTTTCGCTCGCATGTTGAGTGTTCATCTTCGAACCTCATGTGGCGACCGCCCGAAAAGAAACTCCTTGATGGTTGGTGAGAAGCGGTCGCATGATCACAGTAGCCACGTTAGCCAGAACGTGGGTTCTTATCGCGCAAACCCCACGTTCTGGCGAACGTGGCTACGGCATGAGCAGAACAAACTGCGTGCCACGGCTCTTCGAGCCGTGCGATTGGGAAGTGTTGCGAGATTCGCAGCACGGGAAAGCCAGCCGCGGCACGCAGCGAATCGCTGTGGTTAGCGACTCTTCAGAAACACGAAGCGTCGATGACCTCCCTCCAAAACTTGCAGCCGCAATCCGGCAGACATGTCTTGTTCGGCGAGCACATCGCGGAAGCCGCGAGCATCCGTCACTTCCCGGTCGTTGAGCGAGACGATGACCTGCTCTGGTTGCAGGCTCGCTCGTGCCGCCCAACCGCCAGCCGTGACTTCTCGCACAACAACACCCTTCTGGTTCTCGGTGTAACCGAGTTGCCGCGCCAGTTCGGGAGTCAGCGTTTGCACGCTCAGCCCCAAGTCGGTCGAAGTGGACTGCCCTTGGTCGGCGCTGAGCACCACCTTGTCATCGAGCAACCCGATCTTCACCGGAACCGTCTGTCGCTTGCCGTCTCGAAAAATCTCGACATCAATCGTCGAGTCTGGGTGAGTCTCGGCAACCGTGTTGCGGAGTTTCCGCGCGTGATTCATCGTCCGACCGTTGAAGTGGATGATGATGTCGCCCGACTTCAGCCCTGCTTTCTCGGCCGGGCCACCTTTCGAGACATCGCTGACCAGCACACCATCACGACCGTCGTAGTTAAACGATTTTGCAAGTTCTTTGGTCAGATCCTGAATCGCGGCTCCGAGGAATCCGCGTTCGATTTTTCCATCAGGAATAAGATCGTCCATGATCGACTTGGCCAGATTGCTCGGAATGGCGAAGCCGATCCCGGCACTCGTCCCTGATCGCGACGCAATCGCCGTATTGATGCCGACGACCTCACCGCGCAGATTCACCAGCGGCCCACCGCTGTTGCCCGGATTGACGGCGGCATCGGTTTGCAAAAAGTTTTCGTAATCGGTGATTCCCACCGCATCGCGTCCAGTCGCACTGATAATGCCCGCCGTGACCGTGTTCTCAAGACCAAACGGGCCACCCACAGCGATCACCCAATCGCCGACACGGGCCTCTTCCGAGTTCGCCAGTCGCGCCGCCGCGAGATTGCTGGCGTCGATTTTCAACACCGCCACATCGGTCTTCGGGTCTGTACCGACGACCTTGGCGGTGTGTTCGACGTTGTCCTGAGTCTTCACGACGACTCGATCCGCATCGGCGACGACGTGATTGTTCGTCAGCACATAACCATCGCGGCTGACGATGACGCCGCTGCCGTAGCCTTGCTGAATCGACTTCTGGTTTGGAGAGGGAGTATTGAAAAACCGGCCAAAGTCCTCGCCGAAGAAGCGACGGAATTGGTCCGGAAGCATCGGCTGCACGAATTGCTGACCGACTCGCAGATTCTTTTCGGACGTGACGCTGACCACCGCCGGACGAATGGCCTCGGCCGCATTGCGGAACGCATTGGAAAGATCGGTCGCGTGCCGCAGCGATTCGGTGTCGATGACCTTCGGCGGATCAGCCTGAGACGCATGACGGTCATTCGCAGTCAAAAACGTCGCCGTTCCGGCGCTGACCATCACGACCAAGACCAAGAAGAGCAGGTTCACCAACCAACGTGGGATTCGAATGTAATTTGTCATGATTGTTTTTCCTTTCTGCCGGCGTCACACCACATCGGAACGCTGGCTCAGTTCGTTTTGTGTCATTCCAAAAACGATTCAACGAAAAGTCAGGGTGAGCCTCCATCAATTGGCCGCCTGACGCTGAAGGCCACATCGATTGCCGACTCCCTTTTCCAGTGGCCCGACCACAAATTTACCGCCGCTCTGGTACTTGCCCGGTCCTCGAAACCGAGTCCAGGTGAACCGCACGCGAACCGGCACGCGGCTTCCGTCGTGCAGTTGCAGCACAAGCACGGCATCAGGATGTCGAAATAATTCGCGATGCTCAATTACGATGTTGGACTTGCTGATTTCCAGGCCATCCACGTCCGTCACCTGCTTCGACAGCAATTGAAACTCGTCGTCGATCGGGATCAGCCGGACAGGAGCTGTCAGATCGACACGCCCCGCGCAATCAATCGACACGCGAGTCATGTATGGCTTCGAGCGAAGCCGGCTCAGCACCCAACGATGAAGTTGCCCTCGGCTTTCCAAGGGCGGTTCCGAGTCGAAATTTGATTCGGTCTCGAACTCAGAGCGAGTTCGTCGAACAGAAGGTTCAAAGAGAGCGATCATGCTTCCTCCTTTACCTGTCACAATCGAAGAAAGTCCGCCGACGCGAGCGAGGCCACACAGCCCCGCTCGCGCCGCGAACATCAGCGGAGAGACGTCAGACACACTCGAACACAAACACACACTTACTTGGACGTCTCAATCCGCTTTGCGTCAGCGCCATCGCAATAATTGATGGCCACCTTCTGACGCTGTGCCTCAGGCTTCTTGGACAGCTTGAGGTGCAACACGCCGTCGCTCAGCGTGGCTTCGATAGTGCTGGGATCGACCCATTCATTGAGCGCCACCGTCCGCTCGAACTGCCCGAAGAAGCGTTCCTCGTGCAGGTAGTCGGACGTCCGCTCGGCAGCCTTCCGTTGGCCTCGGATCGTCAGCTTGCCGTTCTCCACGGCGACATCCAGGTCCGCCAAAGCGATCCCCGGCACATCCATGTCGATGAACACCGCGTTGCCGTCGCTCCACATCGAGAGGGGCGCAACCTTGCGCAGGACTTCGGCAGTTCCATTGCCGTTCCACGGCAACTCGCGATCAAAATCACGGAACACGGTTTGGAATGGATCGGCGAACATCGCCGACACCCGATTGGGAAGAGTCGTCAACATTGTAAATCCTCCAAAGAGAGAACCGTTGAAATGAGTAAAAGCGTTCCTGCTTGCAACAACACAACCGATGTTCTTGACGGCCGTCATTCTGACCGGATGCTGTTGATGGCGGCCGTTTATTTCAAACGGCGTGCCAATTTTCGAGGCCAAGATATCGACTCGTCGAAAGTTATTGGCGTGTCAAAAGATTTTGAAATCGGGACTCCAAGGACGCGAATTTGACTTGGGAAAAAGCCGGTGCCAGTTTGACACTCGAAAATCGGGATTTGACGGCAGTTCCCGGTTTACCGATTCTTGGAAATACAACGACCGCCTTCAGAAAAGTTCAAATCCCGCCAACAGTCACTTTTGCAACCACTGACGGGATTTGATGTTGTGAACCAGTCGGGGTGACAGGACGCCATTAGAACTTTTTCTGGCCGCTCTCAGGAGCTGGGATGTTGGAATCAGACGGTGGGTGGATGGTGAAAAGTGATTGTGTGGTTGAGAATTGTGATGGGCCTTACTGGGCAGCAAGACGAGTCATGTGCTCGCGAATTCAGGCGTGTTGTTCAATCTCTTTTGTCTTTCGCGAGTCCGACTTCCTGGGAGCCTTTGCCTTCCGTCTGGCAGCCTTGACCGTGAACTTCTTGTTCGCGGTCGCCTTGGTCGAGCCGACACGGAGCAAGGCCGCAGACTGAAGTTGCTCGCTGACCCAAGCATTCAGACTCTTACCAGAAAGGGCCGCAGCGACGTTGACTTGGCGGTGTAGCTCAGGCGAAATGCGCGTCACGAACTGCCCGGAAAATGGCTTATCCGGCATCTCATCCCGTCGCTTGCAGAAGGCAAGGTAGTCGTCAACGGATGCTCTAAAAGCCTTCTTCAGTTCCGCAACGCTTTCGCCCTGGAAGGTGATCACATCGCGGGTATTGATGACTTCACCGTGAAAGATGGCGGCTTCGTCGTCGAATTCGACTTTGCCAATGTAGCCTTTATATTCCATCATGGTGTCACACCTGCCTCTGTCAGGAACCGCCGCATGGATTTGACGGCCCCTTTGTCGGTTTCCTTTTGCGGATGTGGCCGGTGAAATACGGCCCGCACGCCTTTCAGGGCAATCCGCACTCTCGATCCTGCTCCCTCGCTGATTTCCGCTCCAGCCGCTTCGAGCATGACTTCAATATCCCGCCAGGGGATGTTCGACCTGACGGGATTCTCGAATATGGCTTGAAGCGTTCGACGGTGCTTTGGTCCCATGCTTTTCTCACAGTATCACCGAATGATACTATGGTCAAGCTGCGGGTTTCAATCACGAATTCGAGCTTGCGATTTACAAAGGCCGCAGGTTTTGGCGGGAGTGCAACCGCCAGCGGGATATTCAAATAGCGGCCCGATTCTGAGTGATCCGTAAAAGTTCAAATCCCGTCAACAGTCACTTTTGCAACCGCTGACGGGATTTGATGTTGTGGATCAGTCGGGATGACTCCCGTTGCACCTTTGTGAACGAAACAGCCGGGGTTGGACTGGTTCTCGGACTGTTTCCGCAACTCATTCATTTTGAAGGTGATGCTGTGACGCGGTTGATTGAACCCGGTCTTTACGCCAAACGCAAGAAATAGCGGTTGGCCCCGGCGGCCCTCGTCGTTGGCGACAAAACCATTGTCGCCCAACGCGAGGTTGTCATGTTTAAGAATTCGGAGAAACGAAACGACCAAGTTGAGCCGCTTCAGATCATTTCCACGGGGAGGCTGGACAAGGGATTGCCGGACGAGAAAGCACTGCTTGATCTGGCTCGAACGTACTTGGAGATTCAGCACCGGCTTTGGCCTCAGCTCGTTGGCAATTTGTTGCCAGTGATGAACGACTCGGAAATCGAGGCGATGGCGGTGGCGTTCCGGGAACGGTTTCTGAGTGGCAGAGTCGAGCGATTCCAGCCGAAGATCGACTCGCCGTCGTGGTTGGAAATCGCGGCGGCGTATTTGAGGTACTCGTGTGACAATTCGAATCCTCGGTCGCTCGATCAGCAGCTTCGCGATGCCTTGGAGCGAGCCGCACATGACAAGGTATTCATCCCCTGGAAGTACGTCTTTGCCGACGCGGCCGTCTCAGGGACGACGGCCGCACGACGCGGCTACTTGATGATCAAGACCTTGATCAGCGACAAGCAGGCGACTCTCCGCCGCGTCTACATCAACGAACTTGGGCGGGCCAGCCGCGACGCGATTGAGGCGCTCAAGCTGGGGCAATTGATCGAGCAATGTCGTAAGCGGCTGATCGGAACTTCGGACGGTTTCGACTCGGACTCGCCCAATTCGAAGCTCCAGTTGTCGATGTACACCATGTTGCATCAGTGGCTCGTGGACCAACTTCGCAGCAAGGTGGATCGGGGGATGTCTGATGCGTTCGATCGCGGTGGAAATATCCGCCCGCCATCGCTCGGTTACAAGCTGATCCCAAAACTGGATGCGAATGGCGAACCGATCTTCAAACAGAACGGGAAGACCGTTCGGAAAAAGATCATTGACGAGGAGGAGGCGAAATTCGTCGAGCAGGCGTTTCGGCTCTTCACCGGAAAGCCTTGGAGTCCCGGCAAGATCTCCCGGAAGGTCAACGAACTCAATGTCGGCGGGAACCCCAACCTGCAATCGCCACAGCGAGAGGACAATCGTGGTTTGCTTGTTGCGTTGGTGGATGGCATGAAGATGCAGGGATATCATGGCAACGAATTGAGGAAGTGAAGGACACCTGATGCTCCGGTCGCAAATATGGCTGAGACTCCCGAACAGAAAGCTCGTCGCGAAATCGACACCGATCTCATGGCGGCCGGGTGGGTCGTGCAAAGTCGTGATGAGCTAGACCTCACGGCGGGGCGAGGCATTGCCGTCCGTGAGTTCCCGATGAAATCCGGCTTCGGGTTCGCGGATTACTTGCTGTACCTGGACCGAAAGGCCATTGGAGCCATTGAAGCGAAGGCCGAAGGGACGTTGTCGGGAGTCGAGGCACAGTCGGCGAAGTACGCGGCCGGCTTGCCGGACAACTTGCCGGCCCACAGACGACCGCTGCCATTTCTTTTCGAGTCCAATGGTTCGGTGATGTTTTTCACCAACGGTCTCGACCCGGCTCCGCGCAGCCGCAAGGTCTTCAACTTTGCGCGGCCGGAAACTCTGGCCGAGTGGATCACACAAAACGATCAGCTCCGTGCGAGATTGAAGGAGTTGCCAGCGCTGGATGAAACGGGGCTTTGGA
Organism: Planctomycetaceae bacterium; assembly: GCA_043738805.1. Classification (GTDB taxonomy): domain Bacteria; phylum Planctomycetota; class Planctomycetia; order Planctomycetales; family Planctomycetaceae; genus SXKJ01. The sequence continues at coordinate 16,939 of JAYUFI010000928.1, forward strand.
AAGTTCAGGCGCAGGCGATTCGTAAACTCGAACAGTCCTTCGGCAAGGCGGCACCGCGTGCGCTCATTCAAATGGCGACCGGTTCCGGCAAGACCTTCACCGCCGTCAACGCTTGTTATCGACTGCTGAAGTTCGCCGGCGCGAAACGCATTTTATTTCTGGTCGATCGCAGCAATCTCGGCAAGCAGGCGGAGGATGAGTTCGCCACGTTTGAGCCGATCGACGACCCGCGTAAGTTCCCGCAGCTTTACACCGTGCAACGGCTCAAGTCGAATTCGATCAATCCGGCCGCCAAGGTCGTCATCACGACGATTCAACGGCTGTTTTCAATGCTGAAGGGGGACACCGATTTCGACTCCGAGAACGAAGAAGGTTCCGCGTTCGATACAGCCCGGCCGTGGAAGGGCGAGCCGCCAGAAGTGGTTTACAACGCCGGCATCCCGCCGGAGTTCTTTGACTTCATCATCGTGGACGAGTGCCATCGCTCGATCTACGAACTGTGGAGTCAGGTGTTGCTGTATTTCGACTCGTTCCTGATTGGCCTGACGGCGACGCCAGCCGGAAAGACCATCGGCTTTTTCAATCAGAACCTCGTCATGCAGTACGGCCACGACGAGGCGGTCGTGGATTGCGTGAACGTCGGCTTTGACGTGTACCGCATCCGGACGCGGATCACGGAGAGCGGTTCCACGATCGTCACCGACCCGACCGGCGTGTTCGTGGATAAGCGGCACAAGCTGACTCGTGCCGAGCGGCTGGAATTGCTCACGCAAGACCTGACCTACACCGCCAACCAGCTCGACCGTGATGTCGTGTCCGAGAGTCAGATTCGCACCGTCGTCCAACAGTTTCGCGACAAGGTGCTGCCCGACGCCTTCCCCGGCCGCACCGAGGTTCCCAAGACGCTGATCTTCGCCAAGGACGACTCGCATGCCGACGACATCGTCCGCCTCGTGCGTGACGAGTTCGCTGAGAGCAACGACTTCTGCCAGAAGATCACTTATCGCACCGGATTTACTCGGCGCATCAAGAAGATTCAGAACGACGATGGCACGGAATCCGAAGTCTCCGAGTGGGTGAAGACATCCAGTCTCACGCCCGATGAAATCTTGACGAACTTTCGCACGAGCTTCTTGCCGCGCATCGCCGTGACCGTGGACATGATCGCTACCGGTACCGACGTGAAACCCATCGAGTGCGTCTTCTTTTTGCCAAACGTGAAGTCCGCCGGCTTCTTCGAGCAGATGAAGGGACGCGGCGTGCGCGTCATCTCGCCGGACAAGCTCAAGGCGGTCACGCCCAGCGCGAAGGGCAAGGAGCGGTTCATCATCGTGGACGCCGTCGGCATCTGCGAACAGGACAAGACCGAATCGCGCACGATGAACCGCAAGCCGTCGGCCACGCTGCCGGAACTGCTGGAATACGTCGCTCAAGGCGGCACCGATGCCGATGCGCTGGAGACGTTGGCCGATCGGTTGGCACGCCTGCAACGCGAATTCTCGCCAGAGCAACTCGCTGAATTGACAGGTCTGGCTGGCGGCAAAAGCTTGCCCGATCTGGCACACGACCTGTTGCAAGCGGTGGACCCCGACGCCCAACTCGCCGAAGCGAAGAAGAGGTCGCCGCCGACCGATCCGTCCTATGTTCCGACAGACGATGAACTCAAAGCCGCCGCTGAACAACTCGCACAGCAAGCGGTCACGCCGTTTCACAAGGCCGCGTTCCGTCGCCGCATTTTGGAAATTCGCACGCAGAACGAACAGACAATCGACCGGCACAGTATTGATGCCGTGCTGTACTCCGGGTTCGATGCCACCGCCGTCGCGAAGGCGCAGACCAAGGTGCAAGACTTTCGAGCGTGGATTGCCGCGCACCGAAATGAACTCACCGCCTTGCAAGTGCAGTACTCCGGCACGCGCCCGTTGCGACTGTCGCTCAGAGACCTGCGACAGTTGAAGGACGCGCTGGAGCAACCGCCGCTCGCGGCGACCGGGACACAGCTTTGGCGAGCCTTCCAAGCGGTCGAGACCAATCAAGTGAAAGGGCTGGGCGGCTCGCAGCTTGCCGACCTCGTGGCTCTGGTGCAGCACGCACTCGCGCCCACGACCTTGCTGGCTCCCTATGCGGACGAAGTGCGGTCGCGTTACGAGACGTGGCTTCAGCAACACCAGGCCGACACCGACTTCACTCCCGAACAACGCGAATTGCTGGATCGCATGGCGGAGCACATCGCCACCAGCCTGAGCATCGAGTCAGACGACTTCGAGTCCGGCTGGTTCGGCCAACACGGCAGCCTCGGCCGAGCACACGCCCTGTTCGGCGAGAATCTGCAACCGCTCATGGCCGAACTCAATGACAGGTTGGCGGTATGAGCGAGCAAACGGAAACCAACGAGCCGCTGCCGCTCGGTTGGTGCTGGGTCTCCCTCGGCCAACTCGCCGCGGACAGTTCAATCGGTCTGGACCGTGGCATGCAGTATCAACGGACGGCCCCGCCAGGTTCACCTTACATCAAGATGAATAACGTCACTATGGACGGGAGAGTGTTATTCGCGGATTTGGTTTTCGTCGAGACGACCGAAGAAGAGCGTGAACGCTATTCGCTCGTCGAAGGAGACTTACTCTTCAATACACGCAACAGCACTGAGCTGGTTGGGAAGGTGGGAATCATCCAGAAAGCGCCCACGCAGAGCGTTTACAACAACAACCTCATGCGAATTCGCTTTGATGGCGCGGCCTTGCCCGCATTCGTGTGCTATCAAATGTGTGCAGGTGGATTCCGGAGCCGAATGGAGAAGGTGAAGAAGGCAACGACGAGCGTCGCCGCCGTTTACTCCAAAGACTTGTTTCCGCTGCAACTGGCCTTGCCTCCGCTTGCCGAGCAAGAGCGCATCACCGACGCGCTCGACGAACTGTTCTCCGATCTCGACGCGGGGGTGGCGGCGTTGGAGCGGGTGCGAACGAAGCTGAGACACTACCGGGCGGCGGTGTTGAAGGCGGCGGTGGAGGGGGCGTTGACCGCCGACCGGCGGAAACAACGTCCGGCCACCGAGCCGGCCTCGGCCCTGCTCACCCGCATCCTCGCCGAACGCCGCCGCCGCTGGGAGCAAGACCAACTCCGCAAATTCGCCGCCGCCGACAAACAACCGCCCCAGCACTGGAAGGCGAAATACAAGCAACCCGTTGCGCCCGTCACGACGAACCTGCCGCCGTTGCCGGACGGCTGGGGCCGGGCTTCGTTCGACCAAATCGGTGAGACGCAAGGCGGACTTCAGAGGTCGCCATCACGAAAACCGACGAAAAACCATTACCCGTATCTCCGCGTCGCCAATGTTCATCGCGGCTCGCTCGACCTTCGCGAGTTGCATCGCTTCGAGTTGACCGATGATGAACTTGAACGACTGCGACTACAGCCCGGCGATCTGCTCATCGTCGAGGGGAATGGAAGCCGCACGGAAATTGGAAGGTGCGCGTTGTGGCGGGGCGATGTCGCCGATTGTGTTCACCAGAATCACATCATCCGGATTCGGCCTTTAGCGGGCGTCCTTCCGAAATACGCCAACCTCTTTTTGAACTCACCCGACGGGCAGAACGCAATTCAATGGGTGGCCAGTTCAACGAGCGGCCTTTACACACTCAGCGTCGGCAAGATTCAGCAATTACCTCTCGCGCTGCCGCCGACCGCCGAACAAGAAGCCATCGTCGAGATCGTCGAAGACCAACTCTCCGTGATCGAGCACATCGAGGCGGACGTAGCGGCCAAGCTGAAGTCCGCGCAGGCTCTGCGGCAGTCGATCCTGCGGCACGCCTTCACCGGCCAGCTTGTCCCGCAAGACCCGCACGACGAACCGGCGTCCGAGTTGTTGAAACGCATCGCCGCCGACCGCGACCAACGCACCCGCCAAGCTACCGCATCCAAGACAGACTCGCGAAAACGCTCCACGCGGAGGAAGAAGCCATGACCAAGAAGAAAACCGTCGCGCGCAAAACCGCATCCACCAAACTCACTCGGCGCGGCACGAAAGGTGACTACGCCGGTTTGCTGAAAGCCATCGAGTCGGTCAACTTGCAAATGGTCGGCCGCGCCGCCGCCGTCGTGAACCAAGCGCTGGTGATTCGCAACTGGCTGATCGGCGCGTACCTCGTGGAATACGAACAAGGCGGAGCCGACCGAGCCAAGTACGGAGCCAAGCTGCTTGAGACGTTGGCGAAGGATTTGGAAAAGCGGGGCTTGAAGGGACTCAATCTCCGCTCACTGCGAAATTGCAGGTCTCTATACGTTTGCTATCCGCAGATTCGGCAACCACTGGTTGCCGAATTCAAAACGTCCACTCTCGTGAAGCGAATTCCGGGGTCAGTGTCCCCGGAATTGGGAGACGCCGAGAGTTCCTCACGACTGATGAGGAACTCTGCCGAGACCCTTCCCACACCGCTCACGGCTGAAACAGTCCTGAGATTGTCCTGGACTCAACTCCTTGAGTTCATCCGCATTGACGACCCTTGGAAGAGGGCCTTCTACGAGAACGAGTGTCTTCGCGGTCATTGGTCCAAACGGCAATTGCAGCGGCAGATCGAGAGCCTGCTCTACGAACGCACGGGACTTTCCACGAACAAGAAGGCGGTCGTCGAACGGGCGAGAAGACAGGAACCTCTGGAGAGTATCGCTGACGTTTTGCGTGATCCCTACATCCTTGAGTTCACCGGATTGGCCGAGCGTACGGAATATTCTGAAGACGAGCTTGAGACAGCACTGCTCGACCACTTGCAACGATTCCTGCTGGAACTGGGACGCGGCTTTTGTTTCGAGGCGCGACAGTTCCGCATGACGGAAGGGTGCAAGCACCACCGGGTGGACTTGGTCTTCTACCATCGGCTGCTGCGCTGCCATGTGCTGATCGACTTGAAGATTCGCGCCTTCCAGCCAGCAGACGCCGGGCAGATGAATTTCTATGTGAACTGGTTCAAGGCCAACATGATGGCCGAAGGAGACAATCCACCGGTGGGCATCCTGCTGTGCAGCGACAAGGACGGTGTGGAAGTCGAGTTTGCCACAGCGGGCATGGATCAGAAACTCTTCGTCTCCCGCTACGTCACCGCTCTCCCCAGCGTCGAACAACTGAAAGCGTTCCTCGACCGCGACCGCGCGGAGATCGAGGCACTCATCCCACGCAAAGGCTGACTCTTCATGGACGCATCACAGATTGGCAAACGGGCGTGGAGCTACGCCGGAGTCTTGCAGGACGCCGGCTTGAGTTGCTTTGAATATGTCGAGCAACTCACGCTGCTCCTGTTCCTCAAGATGGCCGACCAGCTCACCGAGCAGCCGCACAACAAGCCCGCCATCATTCCGGCGTCGCTGGGTTGGAAAGCGCGCTGCCGCTCGACGGTGCGCCGCTGGAGGACAAGTACCGCGAGATTCTCGAAAAGCTGGCGCTCAAAGGCGGAATGCTGGGTGTCATCTTCAAGAGTGCTCGCTGCGAGATTCACAACCCGGCGCTGCTGAAACAACTCATCGTCAACCTCATCGACAAAGTCGATTGGCTCAGCCTGTCGGTGGACGTGAAGGGGACAATTTACGAAGAACTGATGCAGCGATCCGCGGCGGAGTCCGCTCGCGGCGCGGGCCAGCATTTCACTCCTCGCCCCGTCATTCAAACGATCTGCGAGGTGATGCAGCCCACGCCTCAAGACCGCATCTGCGATCCGGCGGCTGGCACGGCGGGGTTTCTCACCGCCGCCTACAGCTACGTGCTTGGCAAGTTTGAGAAGGAACTGAACCGCGACGAGAAGCGTACCCTGCGCGAAGATTTGGTCGAGGCGATGGAACTCTCGCCCAAGGTCGGCCGCATGTGCGCGATGAACCTTTACCTGCACGGCATCGGCGGCGACCGGATTGTCGTTCACACCGGACACGACAGCCTCGCCGCGCCGTGGAGTCAGGAATACTCGATGGTCCTCGCCAATCCGCCGTTCGGCAAAAAGCAGAACCTGCTGTTCGTGAACGAGGAAGGTGACACCGAGAAAGAAGACCAAGTCATCGTCCGCGAAGATTTCTGGACCTCGACCAGCAACAAGCAACTGAACTTCGTGCAGCACATCTACTCGCTGCTGAAGATCAACGGCCGCGCCGCTGTGGTCGTGCCGGACAACGTGCTTTTCGAGGGCGGCGCGGGCGAAAAAGTCCGCCGCAACCTGCTGGAAAAGTGCCGCGTTCACACGCTGCTGAGACTACCGACCGGTATTTGGTACTCGCCCGGCGTGAAAGCCAACGTGATCTTCTTTGAAAAGAAAGAAGGCCGCGCCAAACCGTGGACCGACAAACTGTGGGTCTATGACCTGCGAACCAACAAACACTTCACGCTCAAGCAATCGCCGATCCAGCGAACCGACTTTGACGAGTTCGTCGAGTGCTACAAACCGAGCAAACTCCACACACGCAAACCGACTTGGACTGAGTCCAGCCCCGAAGGCCGCTGGCGCTGCTACGACTACGAAGAACTGCTCAAACGCGACAAACTGAGCCTCGATCTCTTCTGGATCAAAGACCAAAGCCTGACCGACACCGACAACCTGCCGGCCCCCGACATTCTCGCCACGGAAATCGCCGACGACCTGGAGGCGGCATTGGAGCTGTTTACCAAGGTCGCAGCACGACTGCCGAAGAGTGGCGGCACTCAACTCACCGCCATGAGTTTGGGGATCGACGCGGAATGAACGAACTCAACTTCCTCAAAGTGTTCTACCAAAAACACAGCCGTCGATTCACAGTTGGTCGATGGAACAAAGGTGCCAATGGAAGTGCTGTTGGATCGGTACTCGACGATCAAACTCTACGCCGCTGAGCCGCCGCTGCCCTACATGATCGAACTGATTTGGACCCAGATCGTTTTGGACAACGCCAGAACCGACCCCAGGTTTCGGAAACTGCGAAAGAAGCAGAAACTCCCGGTCGCTCTCGACGTGACCGAGATTCTCAAGCGCCTGCGCGCGGGATTTACGTTCCGCAGTCTCGACGCGAATGCCGCTGAGGGTTCGCCGGAGACAGCCCACAAGTCATGGGTAGTTAAAGCACTCGAAAAGCTCGTCAATCTCCGTGAGGCGGAGTGGACCGACGCCACCAAGGTGTCTAGTCGCATCTTGTTCCAACAGTACGAAGACCCTCTCCGCCACTTCGTTGTTGCGTGTGTCCAGGCCCGCAAGAACCACCAGAGCCTCAATCCAATCAACAACGGTTTGCGTTCGATTAGGCTTTGTTTCTTTCACCCCAGCAATTTGCAGCCACGCTCGCGTGTGATCCTGTCACTCTGGGCGTCGCGACAGATCATTGACGCCGCCCGATACACAGTTGAATCGAGCCAGCGTTCTCGACAAGAGGATTTGCGCTGACCTAAATCGGAGCAGGATTCGTGTCATATCTATTGAAGGCTCGGATTGCTTAGCGAGCCAGCGCTGTGTTCAAACAAGTTTCTGAGTTTGGCCGCTCCACCGTGGAGCGGCCTTTTTTGTTTTCAGGAGGACCAATTGATGAAAAACAAGAAGAGTACGAACACCGGCCAAGGCCCAAGTCGCCCACCGCCCGTCACGACCAGCGGCGACCAACAGGAGAGAGCGTTACGCGAATTCGCGCGAGTGCTGGGCCAGCTCGTTGGCCAGCGTTGGTTACGCCAGCAGGCAGAGCGTGGTGACACATCGGAAGCGTCACCGGCGAAACGAAAACGTCCTACAGCGTCTCTTGGAAAACTCGACGGAGAATCGGAATGACTGATCGCGCTTCAACTCTGCAACCGACTCGGCCACTGGTTTGGATTGGCGTGGAAACGACAGGGACCGGCCCCGCGATGAGCCGGATCGCGAAGATCGCCATCCTGCGCATCGAACCCACCGGCGTGACGACGAACTACATTCGGCGGCTGAATCCCGGAAAGG
>JAYUFI010000929.1:0-1289 GCA_043738805.1 Planctomycetaceae bacterium
GTCAATTGGTCCGGGGGCTAACGCCGCCCGGCTCACCAAAGACGTTTCACTCATCAGCGCATGAGGCACATCCTCTGCGCCATTGGTGCGAGCATCTTCGGCAACAAGAAGTTCAATGACATCAGACTCTCCAACGTCGCCACCTCCCTGAGCGCCCACGCCGATGGCGTTGGGGTTAAACAAATCAATCGGCCGATCCAGCGAAACAATGATTTCATCGTTTAACGAGGTCGCGTTGTCGAACACTTCCGTTGCCGTAACTTCATCACCAAGGCTCCCGACACCCTCAACCATGACACCGACCGTTGTCGCTTCAACCTCTTCCGTCGCTTGTGTCCCTGTCGTCCTTTCAGCCTCTTCAACGACCGCATCCTCAACCACCGCCGTAAACGTCATCTCTGCCGGTGAACTCAACGCGATGTCATAGCCGTCATAAAGCTGAGCGATCGTGACCTGCATTTCTGGCGGAGTGAAGTTGCCATGCACGAGATCCTGCAACGTATCGGTCGTGTCATACAGCAACGCGAGCGTGCTGGGCGTCACCGGCTGTTGTGATTCAAACAGGCCGTCGAGCAAATCTTCCATGCGGTGTGAGAGCTTCGACACTTGCCGCAAACCGACAGACCCCGCCGCTCCCTTGATCGTGTGTGCCGAGCGTCGCACGTCTTGCACGAGGCTCATCTGCGCCGGTTGTTTTTCGAGTCCCGTGAACGCCGCGTAAATTTGTCGCAAGTGGTCGTCGGCTTCTTCCGTGAAGACTTCCAACATCTCTCCGGAGAGTGTGCCGTGATCATCCAGTTGAATCGAAGCGGGATCGGTCTTTGATCGCGGCCCGCTCGTCATTGCGTGTGAACGAACCTTGTGCGACAGCGCCGCGAGCGAAAAGGTTGAAATCGAATGCTCGATTGAGCGTTCAATGATCTCGGTCGGCTCTTCCACTGCGTACGTCTCGCGTGAGTTATCCTCATTGTGCGGCTCAGCATCAGCCGCCGTCTCAACTTCGTCGGACGCCACGCGCGATGAATTCACGGCGTCGTTCGTCAACGAACCAGACGAGGCAACTGACGACAACGGTGTCGGTCGCCCGCCGCAGATTTCGTCCAGACGCTCGTGCAACAGATGCAGGATTGACTCATCGAATTTGTCATCGAGCCACTGTTCAAGAGCATCTACGCACGCTTGCAGGCAATCAACTGAACTCTCCGTCGGCGGCACCGTCCAATCGAGCAACCGCTGCACTAAGTCTTCGACATGATGGGCCAAGTGCGCGAACTCGTGGAACCCGCAAG
>JAYUFI010000930.1:0-1288 GCA_043738805.1 Planctomycetaceae bacterium
CGTGCGGTTGTTGCCGTTGTCCGAGCGGACTCGCAATTGCAGAGTCTGGCCGGGGCGAGCTTCGATGACTCGGCCGATCAACTTGTTCGAGCCATCTCCACCGATGCCGACTTCAAACGGCACACGAAAGGCATGCGCGTCGCCGGGGTCGAGTCGCCCACTCACGGCACCTGCGATCCACATTTCGCCCGACCATTCCTCATGGCCGTTACGAACCGCGACCTTTACCCCTGTTTGATCGGTGACAGTGAAATCATTTGTCACCGGCCAGGTGATGTTCCAGAAAGTCATTCCTTCGACGGCCTTCTTCCCCTCATTGCGAACGAAGAGCCGCAGTTGGACTCTCTCACCGATTTGGTATTTGTCCTTCTTCGGTGAGAGATACAGCCCGAGCGACAACCCGTCTGAGTCGGGCTTGCCCCACGCGACCGACTTCGGATCGATCCGCTCTTCGCTAATCTTGGTGTGTCGAATGGTGAAGCCGGTGGTCCCCGCCCGTTCGAGGTCGGGCATGATGACGCGGATCGACCAGAGCTGGATCAGGGTGAAAGCATCGGGCTGCATACCCGTCAGCACTTCCAACTCGGACCCTTTCGGCAACTGACGAGTCTCGGCGATCGCTTTGAAAGCCAGGAACTCACGCTCGCTAACGTCTGGCACATCCCGCTTCCAATCGCTCCGCTTGATCGCCGCCACAACCTCATCCTCGGTGAGCGGCGGTTGATCCTTCCCGCGACCAACCTTCTCGTTGAGCGTGTTGAAGTCGCGCACGGTATCGGCCAGTCGCACGGAACGGTTGGAGACCGACGACGCCATCGTGGGTGGATCTTGCTTTGGCGGCTGACCCAGTTTGTCGAACAATCCGTCGGGGATCTGCGGCTTCAGCGTCGCTTTCGCGACCACAATTGTGGTGAGCGTTTCGATCTTGAACTCGCGCGCTCCGGGTGCGCGGCGGACCAGATACGTCTGCACTCGTTTCGGAAACGCGACGCCATCGCCGATCGTGAGCAAGTTCGGCACAGTTCGCACCAGCAGCGACACCTGCCCGTTGTTGCGGGTCCGGCGCTCCCATCTCATTGGCAACAAGTTGTGATCGAGAGACAGCCAGTAGAGCTGATGAGATGCTGAGTCAGGCCGGGCCGCATCCGTCGCCCGCAGCTTCACGCAGCGTTCGGACTGCACGACCTCTTCTCCCAACACTTCCACCAACAGGCGTTTGCCAGGAGTGTCATCCGTCAATTTCCAAGACAGTGCTTGGACGACATCCTCCAGATGCGCCCCAATCGCC
>JAYUFI010000931.1:0-9371 GCA_043738805.1 Planctomycetaceae bacterium
TTTTCGCGAGACGCTCGCGGCGCGTTGAAGGTCTGCATCGAAGGGGCGGGCCACTCCAAGGCCGAGCTGAAACGGATCGGTCAAGAATTGATGGAACAAGTCACGCAACAATATGTCTATCACCGCGTCGTCAGCGAACTGAAACAGCGGAACATGGCGATCGTCCACGAAGAAGTCGAAGCCGATCACACGGTGAAGATTCGCGTGCGGAACTGGTAAATTTGGAGTGCCTATCTACGTAGCCGTCACGCTCCGCGTGACGGCTACATAGGATCTGATCGCAACGAACCGAGTCGAAGGAAACCACATGGCCGAAGAAATCGAAATCAGCATCAGCCCGGAAGGCAAAGTCACCGTGCGGACAATCGGCATCAAAGGTCCGAAGTGCGTCGAGGCGGCCGAAGCGGTCGCGAAGATCATCGGGCAGATCGAATCACGCGAACTGACCAACGAATACTACGAAGTCGAAGGTCATGTCAGTGGACAAGTCCAAGTGCGCGGGCGGTGGTAAGCCATGCAATGTCCGAGTTGCCGCTTTGAAAACATGCCTGGGATGAAAAAGTGCGTCCGTTGCGGCGGCGTGCTCGGTGCGACGTTAGTCGACGTCAACGTGCAACCCCCGAGAGCTAGCCAACGATGGACCAGACCGCTTGACGGCATCGGGAGGCATTGGAATCGTCTGACCGGCAGCACGCGTCGGCGCGTCGGTGATTTTCGAGCCGACATCGACATCTTGGTGCCGTTGATCACTTTGATCTGGCCGGGTTGGCCGCAGCTTCATGCAGGGCGACGCTGGCTGGGGTACGTCTTCTCCGTGGTCTTTGTGCTGACGCTGATTCCAGCGCTGCTGACCTGGGGAAGTTGGCTAAGCACGTTGCTGTTGGGCGTGGCATTGGCCTGCCATTTCTCCAGCGTGATGGACATCGCGCTGCACACGGAGGAGGGCCGTCAGAATGTCGGCGAGATGTTCGCTCTTCTCGGACTTGTCGTCGGCGTGGTGTACGTGCCGGCGTATTGGTTCGGTCGCACGGTCGCTCAGCCCATCGTAGTCGAGCGGAGTCTCGGCCCCCGATTACCGATGGGGGATGTGCTGTTAGTCAATCGGCGGTCTTTGAGTCGGTCGCTCGCACAGCCCGGCGATGTCGTGTTGTACGATCAAGATGGCTCGGCAGTCCCCGGCTATATTTTCCGTGGCGACTGGATGGAACGAGTTCTCGCGCGAGGTCCATGCCGAGTGGAGTACGCTCGGCAACAACTGAAGGTCGATGGCCAACTGGTGACGCAGCAGCCGTTGAGCGGTCAGATTCCAGAGAACTTGGATTTGCAGATTCCCGTCGGGCACGTCCTGATTGCACCGCCGATATTTATTGGGCGTCCGAATCAAGAGGCACAATTGCAACGACTGAATGTGCAAAGCATTTTCGAACGTTTGGCCGTAGTTCCCGATCAACGAATCCTCGGCCGGGCAGTGTGGCGAACATGGCCACTGAATCGCTGGGGGGCGATCGAATGAGTCGCCCGGACGCCCACATCCGGATGAGCGGCGGTCGGACGTAGGCGTCCGACCTACTGGCCGCTCCCTCACGGTCGCGATACCGTGTGGCGGTCACGTCTCTCATCGGGTCCGAACAGCATGGCACGTTTTGACAAACTCGAATTGAATTAGCCCACGCAGTCCGGGTCGCTCCGTTTGAAGGGCGAACCGGAGGACGTCAACTGGCTGAAGAAGGCGGATCAAGAACGCCGCGCCGGTGAGCACGAGAACGCGCTGCGGTTTTATTCGCGGGCTCTCGAAGAGGACAAAACGTTGATCGTCGCCTGGGTCGGTCAGGTGCAGATGCTGGTGCAATTGAGCGAACTGAAAGAGGCTGAAACGTGGGCACGAAAGGCATTGGAACTGTTTCCCAACAATCCGGAGTTGTTGGCCGGGCGAGCACAGGCTCAGTGTCGGCTGGCCGAGTCGGAGGCCGCACTGGCGACGCTGGACGGGGCTTTCAGGCAGCCGGGACAGTCGGCCTATCGCTGGATCGTGCGCGGCGAAGTGATGCTCGAAAGCGGCCTTGATCCGGCTCGGCATTGCTTCGACAAGGCGGTGCTGACCGACGCCGATTGGCTCGTGCCGTTGGAGATCGCTCGCATCTATTTGTTCTACAACCATCCGGCGCATGCCCTCATCCGCTCGAAGCAGGCGTTGGACAAGGCGGCCGATCAGCCGATCGTCTGGTATGTGCAAGGTCTGGCTCAGAAGGAGTTGGGCATGGACTCGGTCGCTCGAACCAGCTTGCAACAGTGCGTGCAACTCTGCCCCAAACACGGTGAGGCTCGTCAGCTTCTCGTACAACTGGCTGTGGGAGGCGGTTGGTCTCTGAAGAAGCTTTGGCGGCGAGTGTTTCGTTAGTTTGTGGAGCAGGTTTTCAACCTGCCTTGTGATGATGGGCAGGTTGAAAACCTGTCCCACGAAGGGTGATTCATGTCTTGGACGCTTGAAAAAATCTTCAAAGGGGCGAGGCGTTTCAACGCCAGCGACATCCATTTGGTCAACGGCGTCGCTCCCGTATTGCGTCTGAACGGCGAGATTCGGCCCATCGACGGTGAGCCGTTGGACGAAGCCTCGTTGCGGCAGATGACCAACGAGCTGCTCAACGACAAGCAGCGAGCGATCCTCGACGAAAAATTGCAGGCTTGCTTTTCGCGGTTCTTTCCCGAAGTCGGCCGGTTTCGAGTCAGCGTCTATTACCGCTCCGGCATTCCGGAGATGGCGATCCGGCTGTGCGAGACGTCGGTGCGACCGTCTGAGGAACTCGGCTTGCCGCCCATCTTGCAAGAACTCACGCGCATGCCGACCGGCTTGATTCTGGTGACCGGTCCCACCGGCGTCGGTAAGACCACCACGCTGAACCACATGATCGACGCCATCAACCGCGAGCGTCGCGAGAAGATCATCACGATCGAAGACCCGATCGAGTTCGTCCACGAGAACAATCGCAGCATCGTCATTCAATTGGAGGTGATGACCGACACGCTGAGTTTTCGCAGTGCGTTGATTCACGTATTGCGGCAAGACCCGGACGTCGTGGTCATCGGCGAGATGCGCGATCTGGAAACGATCGAGACGGCACTCGTCGCTGCCGAAACCGGGCACATGGTGATGGCCACGCTACATACGCCCGACTCCGTGCAAACCATCCAGCGCATCTACAGCGTCTTCCCCGCCGAGCAGCAAAACGCGATCACCGTGCAACTGGCCAACAGCCTGCAAGCGATCGTTTCGCAAAAGCTTCTACCCAAAGCCGACGGCAGCGGTCGAGTGCTCGCCTGCGAAGTTTGCATCGCCACGCCCGCCGTGCGCCGCCACATTCGCGAGCAAGAAGTCCATCACATCTACAACGAACTGCAGACCGGCAAGAAGTATCAAATGCAGACGATGGACTCCGCGCTGCTCGACCTCTATCAGCGGGGAGTGATCAGCTACGATGTCGCGCTGTCAAACGCCCGTGAACAGGAATTCATAAAAACCCGGACCAAGCACGCTTGAACGGCTCCACGATTAAAAACAGCACTGTGACGGAGACAGTCCCGATCAGATCGCGCTGCTTGTTTTTCAGCGGTCTGTCTTTGCCGGCGCGAAAACGATTGTTTTGGTCTTACCGCTCTTGGGATCGAGTTCCAACTGAGCGGTTTCTTGGATGGTGAAGCGGACGGCTTGGTCCATTTGTTTGCGGACGAGCCATTCGCGAATCACGGACTCGATGGCTCGTAATGTTTCGTCACGCAAATCGTCGGACAGGTCGGATTCGAGTTTGACTCGGAAGACAAGTTGATCAGTCCCGACGACGACGACTTGAAAACCGGGGACGGGAGGAATGGGAAGATACATCATGGAAAACGTGGACACTTTCTCCAGTTGTCCCGCGTTGTTCTGGAGATCGAACGGTTCTGTGTTCCTTCCGGCGACTTGTTGGAGCCAACGAAACGGGCCGGGCTTCGGCCGGTCGAGTGGGATCACCACATCGTCCAAGCGATACCGAATCAGCGGGATTGTCCGATTGAAAACGTTCGTCACCAAAATGTGTGTCGGAAAGATTTCAAACAGAATGTCGTCTTCAAACAGCATCAGCCCCTCACTGGACGAAGCGGCTCCGATGAAGAGTGTTTCGCAGGTCGAATAGAGATCGACCACGGTCGCAGAAAACGTCTTTTCGAGCGATTCGCGAACCGCCGGATTCATCACTTCACCGGAGCTACACACGAATTTCGGTCGTATCGTCAAGCGTTGTTGCTGCTGCTCATGAGCCAAGATCGTCAGCAAGTTGGCGTAACCCGACAGAACCTGCGGCTGAAACTTATTGAGGTGAGCCACGATTTCCGAGACCGGTAAATTCACGTCATACGAGCGGCTATCGAAGAACAACTGATTGAGCCCTCGGCGACCGGTCATCGCCAAACTGACTCCGGCCAAGTGCTGATGAGTGACTCCGTAAAACGCCACACGCTGCCGCCATTGAATGCCGGGAACCACACGACTGCGATGACTGCAACCTCGAATCCATTCGCGGGGTGTGTAGACCATGTAGCTGGGATCGCCAGTTGTTCCTGAAGTCTGAAGCACAAAGAAGCGGTCATCCATCAGCTCGGTCGGATCGCCCGATTGTCGCAAGAACTCGCCAATCCGTTGCCGGTTCAGCGACGACTCAGTCACGATCCGATCAAACTCTTGGTTCAACGTCGCTTTGGTCAGTTCCGGGAAATCCGTGAGTTCGCACGTATTTGGATCAAGTCCTCGGCTGGCGATCACGTCGGCGAAATACGGCGAGCGGTTCGCGGCAAACAGAACCAACTCTCGGAAACGCTGAGCGTGATCCGCTTCGAGTTGTGCTCGCGACCATGCCGCCACACGGCGACGCTCTGCGAAATCGCGGAGCCAGTTTCGCAACTCGATCAACGAACTCAGTCCCATAACGCTGCTCCATTCGCCTCAAACGTAAACGAGTCACTCAGTGACTGTGTTTTTTCGTGGAGCACGTTTTCAACGTGCTCGAAAACTGGCTGAATTGGCACGTTGAAAACGTACCCCACGTCATTTTTTTCACAGTCTCGGAGCGTCGTGCCACAATGCAACTTCACCATCATTCATCGTCTCGATTCATAGCGGACATGATTTGATGGTTGCCAGATGTTGTTCAGAGTCGGCCAGGAACGTGACCGCTTTAATGCTGTAGGGGCTGAAATTGAGAAATTCAGGCCACTTTCAACGAAGTCAACGAAGTTGCAAGAGGCGCGTCGCCGTCTCGCCGATGCTAGGGACGCTGGAGAAAATGGCCTCGTGTTTTCGTTGCCCGGTTTTTCATACCGGGCGGTTCGTTTTGCCGGTTTGAAAAAACCGGACCACGGACTTGACCAGGATTGGATGACATGACTGCTCCTACTGGAATGCAGGCCATGATGGCCTATTGGGAACGTCTGCACGCGATCAACGCCGTGCAAGTCGCAGAAGTTGCTGGTGATGTGAGCTTGGTTGACTTGCAAGTCGCCTCAGACCGCTTGTTTCGGAAATTTCTGGCCGCAGGCTCTGGACGTTGGCCTTCGCTTTCGGTCAACGGCTCCACTCAAGGCGGTGAGGTGCAAGCCCAATTTCACGTGCTGAATGAGATCAAATCGCGGTCTTTGGAGTCGCTTGTCACTCAACTCTTAAACGCCCCGTTTGCCGATGACGAACCTCCGTTTCGAGTCGGCTTGGCGGAGCAATCAGGAACACATTACGTCTGGTTGTCGTACCGTCACTCGATTGCTGACGCCCGTTCGATTGCGATGCTCCTGCAAAATCTGCTGGAAGAACTCGTCTGGGACGGCGACGAGGAACTCCCCTTGGGAATCGCTCAAACAACGCAGTCGCTCGTCGATTTCTTTCCCCAAGAAGCCCGTCGTACGAACATGCTGCGATCAATCGGACCAGCGATAAAAACGTTGTGGAATTTGAACCGCTCCCATCGACGGCCTCCCGACGATTCGACCGAGTTCCCCATGACGTTTCAAATTCATGCCGAGCATCTGAAGCTCTCTTCGCTCCGTGACCGAGCGAAGCAATTGAATGCGACGGTCGGCGAGTTGGTGATTGCCGCCATGCTGGACTGGTTCATCCAACAGGATCGCCAATTGCCACGCCATTTTTTGTCGCCCAATCGCTGCGTCAGCGTCTTAGCAGATCTAGCTGGTCGAGCTGAACCGAAGCGATCCAACTTGTTCGGGCAATTCCTCTCGCCATTAAACATCTCGGCAAACAGCTATCGTCAGCGATCGTTCGAGGAACTTGTACAACACGTCCGCCAGTCTGTTCTCGGCTTGAACAGCATCACGCAAAACCTGCGATCGCTACGCGGCCTGCAGATCAATTCGTTTTTAGTTCAACAGGTCAGCCGAGCGTTCGCGAACTGGTATCAAGAATTTTTGTTTCCCATCAGCGGAGCTCTGTCCAACATCAACCTTCCGGCAATTCTGCCGAAATCGCGAACTCCGTTACCCGTGGTCAACTATTTTCGAGGCACGTGTGCGACTCAGTTCTCACCGATGATTCTCTGCCTCACGACCATCAAAGAGACCTGCACACTGACTTCATCGCATCGAGACTCAGTTTACTCGGATGAAGAAATGCGAGCCCTCGCCAGCCACGTCATGGAGCGAGCGTTCGGCGTGTCCACTGATGCCAACCAAGAGCAATGCGGCGAACGCATTGCCGCATAACCGAACGTGTCGTTGTGTTGCGTGTTTTCGTAGGCCGGTTTTTCAAACCGGGCGGCTCACCTCAGCCCGGTTTGAAAAACCGGGCTACGAAGCTCATCAGCTTCGTTAGGCCGCTTTGCGATTGCCGATCTGCATAGGCAGGCTGCGATGCATGAGCGGTCGTACTTCGTAGCAGAGATCCTCGACCATCGTTTCGCCGAGTGACCTTCCGGTGATTGCGGCGCGAATTGAACTGAGGATTCCATGCAGAATGGTGGCGGTCACGCAGGGGCGGCCGCCGAAGCCCGTGCTGATGTCTCCGCGAGCTTCCAGTGACCACGGTGGCGAGAAAAATTCACGCAGTCGCTGTCGGCTTTTCGTGGTCCAGTTTCGTCCCGGTTTGAGCCCGTGCAGCAGCCACGCCCAGTCGAGCAAGGCGGATCGAACACGTACTCCGAGTCGTGGCATGACG
Source organism: Planctomycetaceae bacterium (assembly GCA_043738805.1). Classification (GTDB taxonomy): domain Bacteria; phylum Planctomycetota; class Planctomycetia; order Planctomycetales; family Planctomycetaceae; genus SXKJ01. The sequence goes on from JAYUFI010000931.1 coordinate 7,190, forward strand.
CGCGTTGGTCGCTGACCTTGAGCCATCTCCATCAACAGCGAGGCCCAATTGATTCCGGCACAAAACCCCAATTGAACCGCCGGATTCGGACGCGGATTCGCGTCGATCACATACGGCGTCTTGGTCACTTCATCGACCAAGAAATCAAAACCCAAGAAGCCAGTCCAACTTGTCTCGCGGGCGATCGTCTCCGTGATATCGGCGATGTCCGGATGAGCGATCGACTCGCGAATCACCGACGTTCCGCCATCATCGGGAAAAGTTCGCAGCGGTTGGTAAATGACCTCCGCCACTTTTCGACCGGCATCGCACAGCATCAGCGTGTAGATCGGTTGCCCGATGATTTTCTCTTGGACCATCGGCGGATCCGTGAGCACGCTCGATGATGCCGCCGCGTGCTGTTGAAACTCACGGACCAAGTCGTCAGCCGTGTCGCAGAAAACTCGCCCGACTGAGTTATTGCCCGCAGGCGGCTTCAGCACGACGGGATATCGCAGCTTGCCGAGCAGCGGCGTGAGTTCCGCATTCGTTTGCGGCGTGCTCGTGTTCGGCGAAGGTAATCCCTGCCGAGTGCAGAACTGATGCAAGCTTGGTTTGTGATGCAGTTGCCACATCGTTTCAAACGGTGGGAGCAACAGTTTAACTCGACGACGCAGCACCTCAGCGTGTTGTGCAAACAACAGCCCTTCCTCGAACGTCGGCAACAGCAAGTCGTAGTCTCGACTGTTGAGTTCTTCCTCAATCAGATCGAGATACCGTTCCGTTTCACGATTCGGCGAAGGAACCTGCAAGCGGCGTGTGACGTTCGGCAGGCTCTTGGTCCCCGACCAATGACTGCTGTCTGCCGCAGTGACCGACACTCCCAGTTCGCCGAAACCTTGAATCAGTCGAGCCGCAAAAAACGAACTCGTCCCAGTCGCTAGTATGTGCATGACGGCCTCTTGCTCGTCGTTGACAAATGAATGTCGCCGAAATGGCGAATCGAATTCACTGTCGTCGTTCGCGACAGACCCTTGTGAGCGGTTCGCGTTGATCAGCGCGAACATATTCGCGTTCTGCGCTGGATGAGGTGCCATCGGAACGGTTGGAAAAGTTTCACAGAGAAACCGCAGCGGTCATATCAGTTGTGGCGAGACAAGCGGTTTCCTACCAGTTTGAAGCATCCACCTGAAGTTGCACATTTTTGAAAACGGGTCTTGAAGTTTGAGCATCCCAAGAGGGTTTCTCAGCGTGACAACTTGATTATGACGGCCACTTGAACGACCCCAAATCAGAAACCATCAAACACTCGGCCTGGTTTAGTTTTCACAGGAAATATCGAGTCGCGCCATAATCTTGCGTAAATGACAGCGTCTCTGGCGCTAACGATGCCGGTGATGACTGCGTCGCTCTTAACCAGTCACAGCCGGATCAGCCGCTTCGATGATCTCCAATAATTCATCAGGAGTCTTCGCCTGCCGCAGTTTTTCACGCACGAATTCGCTCTTCGCGACGTTGGCCAGTTGAGCCAAAAAGAAGACTTGCAAACTTGGTCGATCTGCCGGGGTGACGAGCAAGAAGATCAATCTTACGGGCTCGGTCGAATTCGGGCTGAATGAGATTCCCGCTGTCGATCGACCGAAAACCAAAATCGGCTTTGTCAGTTGCGGACATCGAGCGTGAGGAATCGCAACACCGAAACCAACATCAGTCGTGATGAGTTGCTCGCGTGCCCAAGCTAGCTCGGCAATGTGTGAAACCGGCGGCAAGTTGGTTGACGGAATCATTTTTGCGAGTTCATCAATCGCCGCAGCAGGCGTGCTCGCTTGCACGTCCAACACGATCGCTCCGGAATCGAGCGCGTCTTTCAAGAACAGACGCGGCAGTCGCGGATACTCATCTTCAATCTTGCCGACGATTTCTTCGAGGATGTCTTCCAGCGTGATCAGCCCGACGGCATGAGCGCCGTCCATCACGACCGCCATATTGGCTCCGTCGTGTTGCAACTCCTGCATGATCGTTTCGAGGTTGTCCGTTGGGGCCACAATTCGCAGTGGGCGGAGAATTCGCGACCAATCGCGATCGTGTTCATCCAGCAGCAGCAAGTCTTTCATCAGCAGATACTTCACCGGCACGCGCGTCTGCGGGTCGATGATCGGGTATCGCGAGAAACGCAACTCGCGAACGATCCGCATGACTTCCG
>JAYUFI010000932.1:0-9362 GCA_043738805.1 Planctomycetaceae bacterium
GGTGACAAACGTGTGCTTGTCCGAAACGGCGGGCGAGCCGTTCACGCGGTCGGCCGTTTGAAACTTCCAAACCTCTTTGCCGTCGGTCTCCTTCAGGCAATACAGAGAGCTGTCATACGAGCCAAAAATCAGCTTGTCCCCGACGACATTCGCCGAAGCGACGATCTGTCCGTTCGACGCGTAGGTCCATTTCTTCTTCCCCGTCATGCGGTCGATCGCGTGGAAGACGCCGTCTTCATCACCGGCGAAAACTCCCTCCGCCGTCACAGCGGGGGACGATTGAAAGCCGGGGGCGAACGAGTTCTTTTCGACCTTTTCGACGGTGCGATAAGTCCACACCGTCTCGCCGGTCTCGCGTTTCAAGCACAGCATTTCGCCGCTGAGCGTGCCGATGTAAACGTGGTCGCCGACAATCGCCGCCGTTGAAGCAAAACCGTCCTTCGATGTGATCTTCCACTTCTGCTTGAGCTTCATCGGAAGCGAACTGCTCGCGACACCCGCCAAGTCCGCCGTGCGTCGAAACGTGGCCCAGCTCTTCGGGCCGATGGCGTTTGAGTTCGGTTTGTCGGCGGCGAACGATTGAGTGATAGAAAGCAGGTTCAAGCTACTGGCGAGAAGAGCCATGTGGAGAAGCTTGCGACGTGACAAAGTCTCTGCGTTATCCCCCGCTCGGGCGACATTGACGCCAACCCCACCGAGCTTGCCTCGGTGGTTTTGGGGCATTTGCACTACGCAGAACTTTGCCTTCGTGAAATCGCTCGTAGTGCAAAGGCCCGTTTCCACCGAGGCAAGCTTGGTGGGGTTGGTGTCATTTTCAGTGACTCGCGAGATATCCCGTTTCATCAAACTCACATCGCGCATTCGTAAAGCTCCTGCAAACAGGCGACATCGACGGGACGTGGATTGAACTTTGCGGTCCATTGAGCCGCCGCCTCCGACGCCATGATCGGGATCAACTCGCGAGTCACGTGGCACGCGGACAAACTGGTCGGCAATCCCGCGCTCGCAAAGAGTCGGGCAATGTGGTCGGCCAAAATCGCGCCCGCTCGCGGATCGTCGATCGAACACAGCCCCACATCGGCTGCGAGTTCACCATACAACGGCCCGACCGTTTCGGCATTGAAACGAATCACGTGCGGCAACATCAGTCCGACCGCCACGCCGTGAGTAACTCCGAAGTGTGCCGACAGCGGATTCGCCAGTGAGTGCGTTGCTCCCAGCATCGAATTTTCGATCGCTGCTCCCGCCAGATGAGCACCCAGCAGCATGTCGCCGCGAGCGGCGAGCGCGGCATCGCCGGCAAGTGTCAACACCTGGGGCAATCCACGCGACAGCAACTGCCACGCTCGGCGGCTGAAGAGTTGCGACATCGTCGTGCGTGCCTTCGTCACGTGTGCTTCGACCGCATGGCTGATGGCGTCAATGCCGGTGGCCGCCGTCACTGCGGGCGGCATTGTCAGCGTCAATTCGGGATCGAGGATCGCGATCTTCGCTGCCGCTTTCTTGTCGCCGCACGCCATTTTCATGTGCGTTGTCGAGCTGGCGATGATCGCGAACGACTGCGCCTCGCTCCCCGTGCCGGCCGTTGTGGGGACAGCGATGAGTGGCAGCATCGGCTTACTCGCTTTGCCGACGCCCCAGTAATCCTCCATGCGGCCCCCGTTGGTGAGCAGGAAGTTGATCCCCTTCGCGCAATCCATGCTGCTCCCGCCGCCAAAGCCGACGATCAGGTCAATGCTTTCCGAGCGAGCGACAGATAAGCCGCGTTCGACGTCCGCAGTTGTCGGTTCGGAATGCACATCATCGAACACCACCACTTGCAAACCGGCTGCCCGGAGCGCATCGACGCCGCGTTGCTCATATCCCGCCCGTGCCAATCCCTTGTCGGTAACGAGCAACACTCGACGGCCACCGAGTTCGACTGCGAACGATCCCAAGCTCTGCACTGCTCCGATCCCAAAGACAACTCGCGACAGCGGTGTGTAATCAAACGGAGTGATGATTGCTGGGGTAGCGGCATCGGCAGAGGGGGCCAACGGTGTCATGCGGAGATCCGACAGGTGGGCAACAAGGAGGGCAGGGGGTCGCGGAATCCATCCGCATCTTGGCGAGGATTCTACGGGCGAGCCGCTGCGCAGGCCAAGCTCGACCAAATCGTGGCTGAACCGGTTCGGACTCGTTACGAATTCGGTTTTGATTGATCGCGAGGAGAAGCCGCAGAGACGTAGCCGTCATCGCCACCTACGACCGCAACCACGTGTTGCCCGATCCGAGTCAGGCTGGAAAGCCTGGCCTACGCGTCAGCAACGGAATCAAAACGTCGGCGGGGAACAGGCAAAAAGAAAACTCGCGGCTCCGCAGGATTTCATTCGCCGAAAGATGAGCCTGAGCCGCTTGCAGGTTTGTTGCAAGCTGATGATGAGTTGCCTCCGCAAGCTGGGCCAACCGTTGATTGATCGCACGCAGACGTCGGCAACGCTGAAAGTTGTCGGCTTTCATGCGACGATGCGGATGAGTTGCTGAGAGCGCGTCTTGTTCGATTTGCTCCGTGACGAGTTGTAATTTTTCGGCCAACAGTGACTCGGCCTCGGCACGGTTTGCGGGAGGCCAATCGGACGCTGACACGTACTGTTCGACGTTGTGATCGAAGTCACTGAGCCGATGACGGAGTTGAGCCACGTCGAGCGGTGTCGTGTCCCACGCAGTAATCGGCAGGTGAGCGGTCGCCGTCAGCGTGAGATACGCCGGTGGAACAACGCCGAAGAGGCGTGCAATCAGCCGGTCGGTCATCTCGTCGTACTTCGCGCCGCCGAGCCCATGTAGAAACGCGTCTCCCAAGAACACGCGAGCAAACATCGTCGTCGTCAACGCTCGTGTCCGAATCTTGAAGCCGTTGCTCATCAGGTTTCGTAGTTGCGCGACGCTTATCGTCGGATCGCCGGTCGCAGAAAGTGGCAGCGAGCCGAGTTCGTCTTTGCCGTTGGAAAGGATCACGTGCGATGCGGTCTGCCTCACAAAGAGCCGACCTCGCTCGGAGTCACCGGTTCGCCAAATCCAGAACGGAACCTCGAACCACGCATCCGACGTATCTGAAGACACTGAGCCAATTCCGGCGACCGCAAGATTCGGCAACGGATGACTCGCGCTGCGGACTTGATTGACACGGCGATATTGCTCGACGACCGCGTTGTATGTGACGTGCAGACGCCGAACATCGGAGAGCAAATGACACACGAACCACGCAAACGCTTCGGTCTGACTCAGTCGGCTCAGCGGGAGTTCGAGAGTGTTCAAACCGGCGTCCCGTTCGGCTTGCCGCCGCGCGGCGGTCAGGGCATCGGGAAGACGCGCTGTATCGCACGACAACATCGCCACTGCCGCCGGCCAGATCGAACGAACCAGCGGATCGACCGGCCAACAAGCCAGCGCGTGCGAAACACGCTCGGCAAAGGAACCAAACAGCGACTTGTCCCGAATGGCGAGTTCTTCACTCGGCCGATTCCGTTCGTGGGGACCGGCATCGACATCAAACGGAATGTGTTCGAGCGTCGGTCGTGCCTTCGATCCGACCGGAGCCGCGATGCGAGTTGATGCGAGCGTGTCGCTATCAACGATCAGATTCAGCCCGATGCCGCCGGTCTCGTGTGCGAGTTGGTCCAACGCAAAATTCTTCGCCCACACTCCCGGATGAAACAGTTCCGGCTGATGCCCGCTGACGATCAGCGGTTGATTGATTTTGATTTGTGGCGCACGCGGCTCGCGTGCGTTGATCGTTGCCGGGCTGACACGCGAGCCGCGTGTGCCACAGGAGTCGCCGTTCGATTCGTTTGCCGCATCGAGCCAATCAGTGTATTGCCGCGCGGCGATCAACGCTTCTTGGCGAGCCAGTTGTCGCAGCTCAGACAACGATTTGCCGAGGCAGTCAACGTTCCAACTCGCGATCAACTCGCGATTGTTTGAGACAACTGCGGGCATGTCGCGAACGGGCGGAATCGCCAGCACCGCGCCGTGTTCACGAGGAACTCGCAAGCGGCGACGGACCCAAACGGGTTCAAGAGGCGACGCGGCGAGCACTGCGGAGACTCCTCAAACGGAACAGTTAGCACCGCCAAGGTGCGAAGAACGCGAAGGAATGCCAAGAAAAATTCTCCTGACCATTTGCGAGGAGATTTCGGAAGTGGCCACCCTCCTGATTTGTTTTGCGGCTCCTCGCGTTCTTTGCGACTTTGCGGTGAAATTCCCTCCCCCCGAAAATGCTCCGTTTGAGCACCTACTGGTGGTTCAGCAGGCCTCACCCGCACCGCAGAGTTCCGGCTGGTCGCATTTCGAAGCGGCAACGGACATTTCGCGGTCAATCACTTCGCGGTAGTAAGCCATGCGGCGTTGCGCGTCATCCAGCGTGCCCCCGAACGAGCGTTTCTCGTCCAAGTAAATCAGCGGCACGGGATGCTCAACGATCCGAAACTTCTCACGCACCGCTTGCACCCACAATTGCAGCGGCATCGCGTAACCGAACTCGGTGATGTTCAAGCGGGGCAGGGCATCGACGCGATACGCTTTGAATCCACAAAAGGCATCGGTCAGGTTCAGGCCCAGTCGTTCGTTGATCATCTCCGTGATCAACTGATTGACTCGACGGCGTTCTTCGGGCGGCAGGCTGTCGCCGTCAAAATGTTTCAAGTAGCGACTGCCGGAAACGATGTCAGCGGGCTGAGTTTGATCGGCGAAGACGCGAGCGGCGAGTTCCGGAATCAACCGCGGTTCATGCTGGCCGTCACAGTCGATGGTCACCAGCACGTCGTAATTATTCTCGATGGAGAAATCGAACGCCGATTTCAACGCCGCACCGTAACCACGATTCGGATTGTGCGTGACGACGTGAATACCAGATTCACGACGGAGCAATTCCGGAGTTGCATCGGAACTGCCGTCATCGACGACCAGAATCTCTGAACTAAACTGCCTCACCGTTTGGAGCACGTTCGCCAAATGCGACTGCTCATTGAAGACCGGCAATGCAGTGAGAACTCGCGGGGTCATGATGGCTCCAGAAGAGCGAAAAGGCATTCAGTCGATTCGGGCGGCCATTGTTCAAGCGGGTTCGCGCGAAGTCAACGAGGCGTCGTCAGACTCATCAGAACGGGCCGTCAACCGGCAAATTCACTCGCTGCGATGTGCGCGATCGGAAAAGTCACCATGCGTCAAACAAAACTACTTCGCTTGAGAAATTACCTGCGGACCTGCTTGACCAGTTTGTGAACCGACGCCGCGATGCGGTCTTCGATATCGCCCGCCCAGCGGAAGGCGGGGCGACCGTATTCGTAGAGGTTCGAGCCGCCCTCATAGCCACCTTCTTCCCAGACTCGACTCGACGGGATGTACGAGATCATGTCGTCGGCGTAACCGCAGACCCAAGTTCCCTCGCCGAACTCGCGTTTGAAGCGGAGCGCGTAATCGACGACGGTCTCCGCGCCCATGCCGATGACGAGCATCTCATTGCCGAGTCGCCACGCATGGACCGGATATGGATAGGCCGATTCGAACTTGTCGCTGGCATCGAGCTTCTTGAGTAAACGAGCAGCCCACCGTGCTTTGATTCCGTTCATCTCTTTCAGTAAAGCGGTCAGTTCTTCGCGCGAGACGACGCTCAAATACGGCAGGTCGATCAACTCAAAAGCCATTCGCAGGCCCGATGAAATCGGCTTGAGCGGTTGCTTCAAAACATCCTCAACCGCCACCGCGAGCATGTGGCCGTACTTTTCACACAGTTCCACCTTGCGACGCGGCAACGGGTTTTGATCGCCGCCGCACGTGTTGACGAACATCGCCGTGACGCCGGGATGACTCTTCTCCAACTCAAGTTGCGCGAAGCCCGGATAGTCGCCGCACCACGTGAGAAAGCTGAGCGTCGTCGGATGACAGGCATAGCCAAAGAGAATCGCATCGAGCTTTCCATCAGGCCGAGTGACCGTCATCACCGGCACCGCATGATCGACCGGGCCGACCAACGGCGTTCCGTTCGCGATCATTGTGGGAACGTCCGCCTCGCGATTGTTGCGGCGGTTTACAGCGAACGTCGTCTGGCCTTGCCCCATCTGCAACGTCACGGGTTTGAGCTCCGATAACGCCTCGCCGACCATCGCGACGCACTTCGTCACCATCAAGTCGGTGTACTCGTTGACCAGCGTTTCTTGCTCCGCTTCCACCGGATAGTAGTCGATGAGGTCGTCCCCCAACCTCGGCCCACAATGGTTGTGCGAGAACGTCAGCATCACTTGCGAGCGTTCGAGTTTGAACAGATTTTGAAGCTGCTCAAAGACTCGATCGCTCATGATTTTCGGAACCCCTTGAAAGTCGCTCGTGATCAACACGGCTCGATGACCGTTGGCGTCCTCCAACGCCAACGCCTTCATCCACAGATCATGCAGCTTCCCATCCGGAGCACGCTTCGATCCGTAACCCGCGAGCCACACCGACTTCTCCGGCGTGATGACCGCCTTCGCAATCCCCGCTTTCCAATTCGCGGTCTTGTCGTCCGCGAGGACTTGATAGTTATCAACTGTCGTTGGGATCGTTGAAACGAGTGCTCCAATGGCAGTCGAACTCAGGGCGCGTTGCAGGAATTGCCGTCGAGTGGTAATTGGACTCATAGGGTCTCTTCTCCGAATTATTCAATAACTAACCCGAAGCGTGAGCGAGGGCGATTCCACGCGTAATTTCCAAACGCCCTCGCTCACGCTTCGGGTTAGTAACGCAGTTTTGAAACAGCTCCTACCGACGCGAAATCACCAAATCATTCGCCGCCACAAACGCATTGAGTTCCGCCGCGTTGAAGACGCCGGTGGTGGCTCCGGTGGATTGCACGCAACTGGCTCCGAGCGCGCTTCCCAACCGTACGCATTCGAGTGTGTCGGCTCCGTGCAGAAGCCCGTGAATGTAGCCCGCCACGAAGGCGTCGCCGCTGCCGGTCCCATCGACGAAGGGGACTCGATGCGACTCCACTGCATAACGTCCGTCAGCAGAAACGATCACGCAACCGGCTCCGCCGCGAGTGATGATCGAAGTCCGCACTCCAGCGGCGTGAAACGTTTCTGCCTGTCGCCACGGATCAGACTCGCTGGTGATGACCGCCGCTTCGTCCTCGTTGGGCATGAAGACATCCGTCAGCGCGAGCACCGGTTTCAATCGCGGCCAATAGTCACCAGGGCCGGGAACGACGACATCGAGCAACGTCGTCACACCCGCATCGCGAGCCGCTTGAAACAATCTCACGACGTTCTCAACCGGCGGATTGTCCGTCAGCAAGTAACCACCGAGAAACAAGACTCGGCAATCACGAACCATCTCCGGCGTCACTTGGCTTGCATCGAATTCCGCGTTGGCTCCGGCGGTGTGAATGAACCGCCGATCTTCACCTTGCACGTTGACGATCAACGACTGCGCCGTCTGACTCGTCGCCGATTCGCGGAGCAAGCGGCAATCGACTCCCGCTGCTTCCAAACTCTCCCGTACATGCCGACCAAAGACATCTTTGCCGACCAGCCCGACGACTCCGACCTTCGTCCCCAGGTTGGCCAAGTCCGTCGAAACATTCGCCGCATTACCACCAATCGCCAACTCCATGCGAGCCGACATCACCAACTCCCCCGCTCGCGGCAAATGTGAAATCGGCAGGCAGAGATGATCGGAGACAATGATGCCAATACAAAGCACGTCGAGCATGAAGAGCAGCCATTGAGATGGCCACGTTCGCCAGTAACGTGGCCGAACAATGATTAAACCACGCGCTGGCGAACGTGGAGACAATCGGCAACTACCGTGCCTTGCGAGCGATCCGTAACCCGCCATCCAACGGACTCCGTACGCCGATGCCGGGCCGGTTCATCACGTGAGTGTAAATCATGGTTGTCGCAACATCGCTGTGTCCGAGAAGTTCTTGAACCGTGCGAATGTCATGATCTGACTCCAGCAAGTGAGTCGCAAAGCTGTGTCGCAGCGTGTGGCTGCTGGCTGGCTTCGCCACTCCCGAGCGTCTGACCGCTTCGTTCATCGCCCGCTGCATCGTCGTCTCGTGCATGTGGTGCCGACGGATCGCTCCGCTTCGTGGGTCTTTCGACAGTCCCGGTGCGGGAAACACAAACTGCCAACACCACTCGCGATTGGCATGGGGATATTTCACCGCCAAGGCATACGGCAATTGCACGCAACCGCCCCCCGCGTTCAAGTCTTGCTGATGCAGTCGCCAGACACCTCGCAAATGCTCCAGCAAGGTCTCGCGGATCGCTTCCGGCAACACTGTCACGCGATCTTTTTCACCTTTGCCGTCCCGCACGATGATCTGACCGTTATCGAACTCCACGTCTTTGACTCGCAGGCGTAATGCCTCCAGTAATCGCAGTCCCGAACCGTACAATAATTGTCCGACTAAAGAGGAGACACCCTTGAGTTCCGCCAACACGCGGTCCACTTCAGCGACCGTCAAAACACACGGCAGCCGCCGTTTCGGTTTCGCGAGGATCATGTCGCCGAGGTTTCCCAGCGGTCGCCCCAAGACTTGACCGAACACAAACACCAGAGCATTGAGTGCCTGCTTCTGTGTGGCCGCCGAGACATGCCGCTCGACAGCGAGGTCTTCCAAGAAGCCCCGCACCTCGTTGGGACCGAGTTCCGCTTCTGTCCGGTTACCGGCAAACTTCTCGAACCGTTCCCACCACTGCGTATAAGCCTTCTCCGTCTTGAGTGCGTAATGAGCCACTCGTAACACGCGCCGCAACCGTTCCGAGACACTCGCCACACCGTTGCTTGCAGTCGCGTTGAGGTCAGGAACCGAAATCCCAACTCGCTCATTCAACCGCAGCCCCCATGCCTCGCGCAGTGCTGGGATCATCAAATCCTCACGCTGGTATCCGTACCGCATCAGCAAGCCAATCGCATCGAGAGTCTGTTTGATCTGCCATTCGACCTGCCCCTTCCGCAACAGCCCTTCCAGATAGTCGCAGACATCCGCAGCGGTGAGGGCCTGTGAATGATTTGGCGAGCGCGGCGGCGTCAGCCCCGCAGTGGCGATGCGGCCTTCAATCTTCTGTTGGTAGGCGCGGAAAAAGTTTTCCATTCGCACTCCCAGCCAATGCGACTCCTTCGCCTGACGGCACATCGTCGCCGCGATCTGCTTCGCCACATCGAGCGGTGACTGTTGTGCTCCGCGAGCGGCGTTGTCCCCGCCGCTTACCTGTTTTACTTGGCCTTCCATTTTGACTGCCTCCAAACTGTGGGGATATCAGAGTTAGGCAGCGTGCAGTGCTAACAGTGTTAGGCAGCACGCTGCCTAACACGCTATCGCGATCCCCAAAAATCTCAACCGA